>NZ_FQUR01000014.1 GCF_900129115.1 Thermoanaerobacter uzonensis DSM 18761
TTTGTTTAAAAATACTACTATATATGGCACTCCTACCTGCCTCGCTAATAATATGTGCTCCCTCGTCTGGGGCATCGGACCATCTGCTGCTGATACTACCAATATCGCTCCGTCCATCTGCGCTGCCCCTGTTATCATGTTCTTTACATAGTCTGCGTGACCTGGACAGTCTACATGTGCATAGTGCCTCTTCTCTGTCTCATATTCTACGTGAGTCGTGTTTATCGTTATTCCCCTTGCTTTCTCCTCTGGTGCCTTGTCTATCTCATCATATCCCTTAGCCTCTGCCATCCCTGCCTTCGATAATACCATCGTTATCGCTGCTGTCAATGTCGTCTTTCCATGGTCTACGTGACCTATCGTCCCTACGTTTACGTGGGGCTTCTTCCTCTCAAATTTTTGCTTCGCCATCCTCTTTTCCTCCTTTACACAATAAACTTATCCTGGTGTTTCTTAAAATTATGTCACAAAAATGACACTTTATACATCTTTATTCGTGTGCTTTAAAAAATTCCAAACCTTGTATAATAAAAAAAACTTCAATAACAAAATTGGAGCCCGCGACCGGGATCGAACCGGTGACCTCCGCCTTACCAAGGCGACGCTCTGCCTACTGAGCTACGTGGGCAAAAGGGAATATCACGACTCCGATTTTTGATTTTACTATAAAGTTTTCTAAATGTCAATAGTTAGCTGTTCCTCATTTCAAGATATCTTTCTAATTTTCTTTTTACCCGTTGTAGAGCATTATCTATGGATTTAACATGCCTATTTAAATCTTCAGCAATTTCTTGATAAGACTTACCATCTAAATATGATACCAAGACCTCCCACTCTAAGCCGCTCAATAATTCTTCCATCTTGCTCTCAATGTTAACGTATTCCTCTTTGCTTATTATTAACTCTTCAGGGTCAGCAATGCACTGGGTAGAAACAACGTCCATCAGAGTCCTATCAGATTCTTCATCAAAGATGGGCTTATTGAGGGAAACATAAGAATTAAGCGGTATGTGCTTCTGCCTTGTTGCAGTTTTAATAGCAGTAATAATTTGACGAGTCACACATAATTCCGCAAAAGCCTTGAAAGAAGTGAGCTTGTCACTTTTATAATCCCGAATTGCTTTATAAAGGCCTATCATCCCTTCTTGAATAATATCTTCCTTATCCGCACCTACTAAAAAATAAGCACGAGCTTTTGCTTTTACAAAGCTTTTATACCTTTCAATAAGGTATTCTAAAGCAATTTCATCGCCTTTTTGAGCTCTAAAAACTACCTCCTCTTCTTCCATTTGATCATAGAGTTGATAGTAATCCTGCTGCGCCCCAGATTTCACCAATACCGCCCCCATTTATTATTCCGGCAACTTTATACGTTATAATTATACATTATATTGGTAAAGGTAGTCAAGCTAATTTTAACTGTTTTCTGCCATTTTACGCAGTTTTTTTACTATTTCATTATCAAGTCGTTCTTCCAAATTGTCTTTATAAATTGTATTCACATAGCTTTTTTTATGACTTTCAATGTATTTATTCATCTCTTCGTAAAGCTCTCTTGCAGACATTCTTATTGCACCATGAGCTAAAACTACCTGTTGCACAGTCCAATCAGAACTTACCACAATTACTTGCTCCTTTTTCGCTAATTCTACCACTTTTAATTCTATAAAGTGATCTGCCGATTCGCCTTCTCTTGTGTAAACGACCTCAATGCCACTAATTTCTTCATGTTTTTCTAAACTTCCTTTTACATACATTGCATCAAAAACTAATATTATATTTATACCTGAATATCCTTTAAAATCAGCCAACATATCTATTAACTTGTCCCGCGCATCTTGCAATTTTTTTTGTGCTTCTTCTTTTAGTATTTGCCAATTATTTATTACATTATAACCATCCACCAACATGTACAAGGACATCACGCCTTATCTTTTCTTTTTAAAAGTACTTGATAAATTAAAATGGAGGCTGCTACAGAAGCATTTAAAGAGTTTACCTTACCTTTCATAGGGATTTTTACTATAAAATCACAATTTTGTAAAACTAATTTAGAAACCCCTTTCCCTTCATTCCCAATAACGAAAGCAACAGGAAAATCATAATTCAGCTCTTCAAAACTTTTTTCCGCGTTTACATCCGTTCCAACTATCCATACGCCTCTTTCTTTTAAATCTCGTATTGTATTGTTAATATTTGATACTTTTGCTATCCTCATATATTCTACTGCTCCAGCAGAAGTTTTTACAACAGTAGCATTTACCCCTACAGCCCGCCTTTTTGGAATTATTATCCCGTGGACCCCAAAAGCCTCTGCGCTTCTTATAATCGCACCCAAATTGTGAGGGTCAGTTATCTCATCTAATATCAGCAAAAAAGGTTTTTCTTTCTTTTGTTCAGCATATTCCAAAAGGTTCTCTACTTCAAAGTATTGATATACAGCAGACAAAGCTACGACTCCTTGGTGATTTCGACCACCGGCCAGTTTACTTAAAGTGTCATTATCAGTAGTAGAAACTACAATGCCTGCTTCTTTTGCAAAATTTATTATCTTTGAAATATTTCCTCCTGCTGTTTTAGAAACGTATATTTTTTCGATTTCCTTCCCACTTTTTATGGCTTCGATTACTGGATTTCTACCAAAAATTATATCCTGCTCTTTCATAACCATCACCTATTCTTCAATAACTTGTACAGAAAGCTCAAGAATGTTTTTTAGTCTTTTAAATTCTCCTGCAAGATAAAGATAACCTAGCAAAGCTTCAAATCCCGTAGCATATCTATAAGCCTGTACTTCTACTCCTTTAGGTGTAGTATTAGACTTCATATTCCTTCCTCTTCTAACTATATCTTTTTCCTCTTCTGTGAGAAAATCATAAATTCTTTTTACAGATTCTGCCTGAGCTTTGGCTTTTACGTACTTAATTGTCTCTTTGTGCAAAAAATTAACAGACTGATTTTTTTGAGCCACAATTTTAGTGCGAATGTATAAACTATACACAGCATCTCCAATAAAAGCTAAAACAAGGGGGGATAAACTTAACACCCCCTCCTTCGTAAGTAACTCTGGACTTTCCAAAAACCCCATCATACTCTTTTCCATCTTACTCCCTCTGGTGTGTCTTCCAAAATTATTCCTTTTTCTCTCAGTCTATCTCTTATTTCATCAGCTAACTTCCAATTCTTTTCTTTTCTTGCTTTTTGCCTTTCTTCTATTAAAGCAAGTATTTCTTCATCATCGAGCTCAGTCTCTACGCCTCTGTAAGAAAGTCCTAAAACTTCTGAGAGTTTTAAAAACATATCTAAAATATATTCTACCAATTTCTTTGAAGAATTTCCACTGAGATTTGTATTAGCGGTTTTTGCCATTTCAAACAAAACTGATATGGCATCCGCAGTGTTAAAATCGTCATCCATTGCCTCTTCAAATTCTTTTTTATATTCTTCAAACTTTTCCATCAACTTCTTCTCTTCTTCGTTTAATCCCCCATCCTTGCACACATTGGCCAAATGTTTTAAATTGGCCAATGCATTTAACAATCTTTCATAAGCAGAATTTGCCTGCTCCATTAAATCTAAACTAAAATTAATGGGGCTTCTGTAGTGAGCCATAAGCATAAAAAGTCTTAAAACTTCAGGATTGTATTTCTCTGTTATTTCTCTTACTGTAAAGAAATTCCCTTTAGATTTTGACATTTTTTCATTGTTTATATTTAAATACCCTATATGCATCCAATATTTGGAAAATGGTTGTTCATATGCTGCTTCACTCTGAGCAATTTCGTTCTCATGATGAGGAAAGACCAAATCAGGACCACCAGCATGGATATCTAAAGTTTTGCCCAAATATTTCGTAGACATAACAGAGCATTCTATATGCCATCCTGGCCTTCCCTTTCCCCATGGACTGTCCCACGCAGGTTCACCGGGCTTTTGAGCTTTCCAGAGAACAAAATCCAATGGATTTTTCTTTTCTTCATTTATCTCAATTCTTGCGCCTGCCTGCAATTCTTCTATATTTTTGTGAGAAAGCTTCCCGTAATCCTTAAATTTTGCAGTTTCAAAATAAACATTTCCATTTACCACATAAGCATATCCTTTGTCGATTAAAATCTTTATAAATTCGATTATATCTTCTATATGCTCTGTAGCTTTAGGATGAACTGTTGCTCTTTTTATACCCAAATTATCTGCATCTTTAAAATATTCGTCTATATATTTTTCCGCTACTTCTTTTGTAGTAACATTTTCTTCTTGGGCTCTTTTAATTATTTTATCGTCAATATCAGTAAAATTTTGAACGTAATTTACTTTATAACCTTTATATTCTAAATATCTTCTTACCGTATCAAATACAATAAAAGCCCTCGCATTTCCTATGTGGATGTAATTATATACAGTAGGTCCACAAACATACATGTTCACTATCTTATCATTTAAAGGTTCCAATTCTTCTTTTGTCCTTGAAAGAGTATTATACAGCTTCATCTTCCTCTTCCTTCCTTTCAATTAAAATTTGCTCTAACCTTTCAATCCTCTTTCTTAATTTTTGCAATTCCTCTTCCACAGGGTCAGGAAGTTTACCATGCTCTAAATCCACCACATATGGAGAAGCTATACGTATATTATCTTTTTTTACACAGCGAGCAGGTACTCCGACTACTGTGCTATTAGGTGGTACATCTTTTAAAACAACTGCACCCGCACCAATTTTAGAATTTTCTCCTACTACTATAGGGCCTAATACTTTCGCACCACTTCCTATAACCACATTATCTTTTATAGTAGGATGTCTTTTACCTTTTTCCTTTCCTGTACCTCCTAAAGTTACCCCTTGATATATTGTCACATTGTCACCAATCTCTGTAGTCTCCCCTATTACAACTCCCATACCGTGATCGATAAAAAATCTCCTACCTATCTTAGCACCGGGATGTATTTCAATCCCTGTGAGAAATCTATTAAGCTGCGAAATAAGCCGGGGAATTAAAATTAAACCTTTTTTATGCAAATAGTGGGCAATTCTGTGTAGTATTATAGCGTGGAGCCCGGGATAACATAATATAACCTCCAGCACGCTTTTGGCAGCAGGGTCTCTTTCAAAAATAACTTGGATGTCTTCTTTTAAAGTTTTAAACATACCAAACACCTCCTTAAAAATTTACCCCCCTCATCTCAGAGACGAGGGGGGACTCCCGTGGTTCCACTCTGCTTGAGTTTTAAACTCCACTCATTTTAGATAACGGCAAAGGCCGGTAACCCCCTACTCAAAGTTCAGGGATACAGCTCGGAGATGCACTTCTTATAACATATCCTCGAGCTACTCGCAGCCTATGGTAGCTCTTCTCTGAAGGCTTATGTTACAATACTCTTCTCCTCATCGCTTTTTACTTTATTAAATTTATCGCTTTTTTAAGCCTATTTATCACTTTATCCTTCCCCAAAAGAGGAATAATCTTCACCAATTCAGGTCCATGGTCTTCTCCTGTTATTGCTACTCTGATTGGCATGAAAAATTCTTTACCTTTTACATTCGTTTCTTTTTGCAATTTTTTAAGCAAATCTTTAACATATTCCTCTGTTATTTCATCAGCTTCCTCTATGGCTTTTTTAACTGTTTCCAGTACAGTTTTACTATTTGGACTATTCAATATTTTCATTGTTTCATCAGTATACTCAACTTCTTCTACAAAAAACATCTTAGCTCTCTCAGTAATTTGAGCCACATATTGGAGTCCATCTTTGTAAAGAGATATCACATCCTTTAGCCAATTATACATCACATCATCTATTTCGTCAATGTATCCTGCCGCTTTTAAATGAGGAATAGCCAAATCAATAATTCTCTCAATAGAACTTTTTTGTATATACTGTTGGTTCATCCAATTAAGCTTTTCAATGTCAAAAACAGGATTGGCACTGTGAATCTTTCTGAAATTAAATTTCTGTATTATTTCTTCTTTTGACATGATTTCTACATTATCCTCCGGTGACCAACTTAAAAGAGATAAAAAGTTAAACATAGCTTCTGGCAAATATCCCAATTCTCTATACTGGCCTATATAAGTATTCCCATGCCTTTTAGAAAGTTTAGTCCTATCTGGCCCCAATATTAAAGGCGCATGGGCAAACTTAGGAATTTCAAATCCTAAAGCCTTGTAAATGAGTATCTGTTTCGGAGTATTGTATATATGGTCTTCTCCTCTTATGACATGGGTAATCTTCATAAGAGCGTCATCTATTACAACTGCAAAATTGTAAGTAGGCATTCCGTCTGATTTGACAATTACCATGTCTCCGCCTAAAGTATCACTTTTTATTGTAATTTTTCCTTTTATCATGTCTTCAAACTCTATAACTTCATCGTCAGGAATAATAAACCTTATTACAGGTTTTCTTCCCTCTCTTATAAAGGCCTCTTCTTGCTCCTTTGTAAGATACCTACACCTTCCAGAATAACGAGGTATATCTCCTCTTTCTACTGCCTTTTTTCTATCTTCTTCTAATTCCTCCGGAGTGCAATAGCATCTATATGCCTTTTTTTCTTCAATAAGTTTCTGGGCAAACTTATAATAAATTTCAAGTCTTTCACTTTGCCTATAAGGACCATAGGGACCTGGTTTGTCTGGCCCTTCGTCCCATTCTATACCTAACCACTCTAATTCTTTAAAAATCAATTCTTCAAACTCTTTTGAAGACCTTTCTAAGTCCGTGTCTTCAATCCTTAAAACAAAAGTAGCTCCTTCACTTCTTGAAAAGAGATAATTAAATAAAGCAGTTCTTATATTCCCTATATGAATAGCTCCAGTTGGGCTTGGCGCAAATCTAACCCTCAAATTGCTCATGTGTGTCACTCCATCCTTTTTTAGTTAATACTTTATACTAGATTTAATTATAACAAATTTTGCGCTTTTTAAATAGATGAAGTGACAATTGTGTGTGTAATTTTGACAAATATTTTTTCACATACAAACTTTTTTATGCAAAATAAGGGATTCCCTTCAAGGAACCCCTTACATCTTCTCTTTTATAATATTTTTCACCTTTTCTACGACATCAGAAATTTTTACCTCTTCTGCTTCTTCTTTTTCTCTCAATTTTATTTCCACTATTCCATCATCTACTTTTTTCCCTACTGTAATCCTTATAGGTATTCCTAACAAATCGGCGTCATTAAATTTGACACCAGCTCTCAAATCTCTATCATCTATTAAAACCTCTATTCCCTCTTTTTGCAAAACAACATATATATCTTCTGCTACTCGATTTTGAGCTTCATTAGAAACATTGACAGGTACTATAATCACATGATAGGGTGCAACACTCATAGGCCATATAATACCTTTCTCATCATGGTGTTGCTCTATAATAGCCGCCACCGTTCTATTAATTCCTATTCCATAGCAGCCCATTATAATTGGCTTTTCATTCCCATCTTCATCTACATACTTAGCTCCCAATGCATCACTGTACTTTGTCCCCAACTTAAAAATATGTCCTACTTCTATACCTCTGTCAATTTTAAGCGGTGAACCACACCTTGGGCACTTATCTCCTTCAATAACATTTTTGATATCCGCCACAACATCAGCTTTAAAATCTCTACCATAGTTGACATTTTTAATATGATAATCTGTCTCATTTGCTCCTACTATAAAATTTCTCATCTCCGGAATCTCATTATCTACTATTATAATTACTTCTCCTTTTAATCCTATAGGTCCTGCAAATCCGACTTTTGCTCCTGTAACCTTTTCAACTATTGAGGCATCTGCCAATTCTAATTCTTCTTCTCTTATTCCTAAAATATTTAAGAGCTTTGTTTCGTTTAAGTCTCTATCTCCTCGAACTAATGCTGCTACAACGTTGTCCTTTCCCTTGTATATAAGCGTTTTTACAAATTTATCAGGAGTAATTCCCAAAAAATTAACTAACTCCTCAATTGTTCTAACATTTGGTGTATATACTTTTTCTTTTGGCAACATTTCTTCAACTATTTCTTGATTGATAAGGCATTCTGCCTTTTCCTCATTTGCAGCATAACCACAATTGTCACAGTAAGCTATTGCTGCTTCCCCTATACTAGAAATCACCATAAACTCTTTTGAGTCTTTTCCTCCCATAGCACCTGAATCAGCTTCTACAACCAAATATTTAAGTCCACATCTATCAAATATTCGGCAGTAAGCCTCATACATTTTATTAAAGGACTTATCCAAGCCTTCCCAATCCACATCAAAGCTGTAAGCATCCTTCATTATAAATTCTCTACTTCTCATGACACCAAATCTCGGGCGCCTTTCATCTCTAAACTTAGTTTGAATTTGATATAAAATAAGAGGAAGCTGCCTATAAGACTTCACTTCATTTCTAATAAGGTCTGTAAAAACCTCTTCGTGTGTAGGCCCCAAGCAAAAGTCTCTTTCATTTCTGTCTTTTAGCTTAAACATCTCAGGGCCAAATACATCCCATCTTCCACTTTCTTTCAAAAGTTCTGCTGGAATAAGAGCAGACATTAATACCTCTTGACTGCCAGCTCTGTCCATCTCTTCTCTTACAATTTGCTCCACTTTCCTAAGTATCCTTTGCCCTAATGGCAAGTAAATATATACCCCTGAAGCCAATTTCCTCATCAATGCAGCCTTTAACATTAAAATATGGCTGGGAATTTCAGCTTCAGCAGGAATTTCTCTTAAAGTCGGAACTAACAGCTGCGATAGTCTCATCTTCATCCTCCTAAGTACATAATTTTAAGTAAATTTTATTTTACCTACTTTTTTATGTCAACACCTAATTCTTCTAAACTGACAATAGCATAGGCTTTTATTCCCTCTTGTCTACCTGTGAAACCTAATCCTTCTTCTGTTTTTGCTTTTACATTTATTCTTTCTTTCTCAATTTTTAATAATTCTGATAATTTTATTCTAATTTGCTCTTTATAAGGAGATAACTTAGGCCTTTGCGCTATAATAATACAATCCACATTATTTAGCCTGAATTTATTCCCTATTATTGCCAACACTTTTTTTAATAAAAGGCTACTATCAATATCTTTATAGGTTATCTCAGTATCAGGAAAGTGCTCACCTATATCCCCTAAACCAGCTGCTCCTAAAATAGCATCAATTAAGGCGTGTATTAAAACATCTGCATCAGAATGGCCTGCCAAACCTTTATCATAGGGAATTTCTATTCCTCCCAGTATTAACTTTCTTCCATTTTCAAACTTGTGGACATCGTATCCCAACCCTACTCTCACTTCAACCATCCTTTACTCTAAAATTCCCTTCTTTATCAACTTCTAAACTCATACTTACGCCTCTTGCAAAGCGAGATGGTTTAATCTTTTTTACAAAATTTCCCTTATTAGTCTCAATATATACCTCCGAAACAAAAGGCTCTCTTACAGAAATGCGATATTCCCCTTCAGGCTTTAAATTTAGATGCCATGTGTATTTCCCAAAGATATCATAACTTATAGCATTTTTACTTCTGTCCAGCACTATAATTTTTTTGTCCGTTATCATACTCAAATATGATACAACTTTTTCTAAAATAGAAACTTGTGGCTTTCCTTTAACACCCAATATTTCCTGTAAATAAGGAATAGAATCATTTAAAATCCCAATATGACCTGTTTTTACAATAAATTTTTCTCCTTCTACCCCTAACGCACTTTTTTTAAGGACTGTACCGTCCCCTTTGTCGTCTCTTATTACACCTACTGGCTTGCCATCTGGCCATACTATCTCACTTACTGGTTTTTCTACTTGAATAAACTTATTAGTATATATTCCATCTCCTGAAAAAACATAAATTTTCTTGACTCTGTCGTATAAAATTCCTATTTGTTCATTTAGACTATTCAAAAATTCATTTATAACTTTCATATACTCAATATTTTTAAACAAAATTTTATCATATCGAGTAGGATACATAAAAATATAATTCCCATATTCGCGAGAAGGCATTAAGTCTTTCACAGAGGGGATATATTTTCTAATAACAGTTATGGCATCACTCTCTCCATTTAATTTTGAAAAAATCCACAAAAACCCTTTAAAGAGCATGTTTATAAAATCATCATCCTCTGGGGCTACAGTACCACCCTCCCAACCATAATAAGCATTTGCCGCTCCAAAATGGGGAGTAGCTAAAAATATCAATCTATCCACATCAAATTGATATTTATCGCTCTCTATATAACTTCTCGCTAAAAGTCCTCCCATGCTATGGCATATCAAATCTACTTTAGTGTTGCCAGTCTTAGCTTTTGCCTCCTCAATAGTCAGTTTAAGGGTATTAACAGAATCTGGTACACTTTTCCACCATTCATAATAACATATAAATAGATTTTTCCCTTCTACTAAGCCTAATTTGCCCAAATTTTCTATAAATGGACTATAAGCATAAATCGCAGGGCCAAAATTCCATATTTTACCTAAAGGGGTTGGAACGAAAATAGATCCAAATATCCCGTGTACAAAAACTACAGGGTTATCCATAAAATCACCCTCATACAATTTAATAGAAAATTCTCTATTAAATTATATGAGGATTCACAAAAAACGTTATTTTTTTAAAAAAGCCTCTGCTACAATCAAATCCTCAGGCGTAGTTATCTTTATATTTCTATAGTCTCCTTCAACTACTTTTACATTGTAACCCAATCTCTCCACTAATATTGTGTCATCTGTCCCCAAAAAACCATCCTCCAGTGCCTTTTGATGAGCTTTAATGATCAAATTCCTTTCAAATACCTGAGGGGTTTGAATTGCCCATAAATATTTTCTATCAGGAGTATTTAAAATGAAATTTTTCCCATCAACTACTTTTATAGTGTCTTTAACAGGTACTCCCAATGCTACTGCTTTATGTAAATAAGCTTCTTTTAAAGCTTTTATAACTGTTTCTTTCTCAATTAAAGGCCTTGCTCCATCATGAATTGCTATAATTTCGCAATCTACCTTTGTATTTGTAATCCCATTATAAACAGAATACTGCCTTTCACTACCTCCTTCTACTAATTTAATTGGTTTTTTGAAAATATACTTTTTTACTACATTTTCTTGGCAATATTCCATTTCTTCCTTTGATACAACAACAACAATTTCCTTAATCCAATCAATTTCATCAAAGGCTTTGAGAGAATAATACAAAACTGGTTTACCTGCTATAGTAAGGTATACTTTATTTACTGTGTGACCCATTCTAATGCCTTTACCTGCCGCCACTACAACTGCACTTGCATTCATTTTCTCTACCTCACAAGTAAAATAATGCACACTCCAATTATATCATTTCCCTATAAAAAAACACAGGTTTCCCTGCGTTTTTATATAGCCTTTTCTTGTTCTGCCTGTTTGGGCTTTGCAAATATCATTCTTCCTGCGGCAGTTTGCAAAACACTAGTCACAAGCACTTCTATAGTATTACCTATGAATTTTTTGCCACCGTCTACAACAATCATCGTGCCATCGTCCAAATAAGCAACCCCCTGCCCGGCCTCTTTGCCATCTTTAATAACTTGCACCACCATTTCTTCTCCCGGAAGAACAATTGGTTTTACCGCATTGGAAAGTTCATTTATATTCAAAACAGGGACCCTGTGAAATTCCGCTACTTTGTTTAAATTATAGTCATTAGTTATTATTTTGCCTTTTAGCATCTGGGCAAGTTTCAAAAGTTTTGTATCTACTTCTGCTGCATCAATTTCCTTATCTACAATTTCTACTTTGATATTTAACTCGTTTTGTATTTTATTTAAAACATCCAGTCCTCGCCTCCCCCTATTTCTCTTTAAAGAATCAGAAGAATCTGCAATATGCCTTAATTCCTCTAATACAAAAGCCGGAATTATTAAAGGGCCTTCAATAAAGCCTGTCTTACATATGTCAAATATCCTACCATCTATAATTACACTAGTATCCAAAATTTTGGGGACTCCACTATACTCGTTTTTAGCAGTCTTTTGCGGTCCCAATTTTTTCATAAAGGAAAACACATTTAAAATATCTTCTTTTTTCTTTAAAGAAATTCTAATACCTAAATACCCCAAAAATAAATTCAAGAGAATTGGCACTACTTTACCTATAACTGAAATAGGATAAAGAGGCGCGCTCAGCAAATTAGCCACAATAAGCCCTACTATTAGCCCAAATGCTCCTATTAAAATTTCATCAATCGGCATATTCTGAAGTTTTGCTTCCAACCACTGTTCAAAGTCTTTCCCCCACTTTATAAATTTAGGAGAAATAACATAAAATATGATTCCACCTATTAAAGTACCTATAACATAAGCTATCACTGTTGAAAAATAATTTAACTGGATAAGCACAAAATTCTGGTCTTTTGCAAGATTTAGCAAAAGCTTTGTCAATTCAAAGCCCGCCGCCATTCCCAGTAATCCAATTCCACCTCTTATAATTTTATACACCACATTATCACCTCCTATCTCTATTATTGGCTATTTTTCACATTATTATAAGTAGTATAGGGGGAATAAATAAAAATATTTCACAATTTTTACACGTATAAAGTGGTTGTTAATTACAGTATACTACTTATGTAGATGGATTGTCAATTTAATAAAAGATTAAAATTACATTAATGCTATATAATGTATTTAAATGCCATTCTAAATATTGACATGGTAATGGTTTAAGTCTATAATAAAAGCAAGAGAAGTCTTAAAAACTCATAGAACGGGAGTGGACCAAAAAATGAAAGATATTATTGTAGACGACCTTCAAAATACAGTAGATGAATACCTCTTGCGTCACAGAAGTATAATGGACATACTTACAAAAATACAAGAGAGCAGTGCCCGTATAAATAGAGCTGTTGCTAAATCAGTAACCGAGTGCGGTTGCATAAGGATAAATGCCACCAAACAAGAAACTCCTCCTGATGCAACTTTGGAAGAAGCCCATAAATATTTCAAAACCCATCTTGAAGGCCAACTTTGTGAAAACTGTAAAGAAGTTATAGAAACAGAAATAGGTAACAATGTATTTTACATAATCGCTTTGTGTAATGTTTTAGGGCTTAATTTTTACGACATACTCCTAAAAAAACACAAAGAGTTAAACACTTTAGGCATATTTAACATGTTATAAAATAAGCGTCTCTTCTATGGAGACGCTTTAGTTTGTTGACAAAGTTAAAAAATATTCAAAGGAGATATTTTGCATCGTCGCTCCGATGTTCCAAAGCGACAAAACATAAGCTTCCCCTTCGGGCTCCGGCAGGGTACCCCGTCAGGTGGCATCCATGCCTTAAGGTGCCCGCCTCCGCCATCCGTGGCTTCGGCCCTGCCTCCACCCTCGGTCTTGCTAAGTTTTGTTAGCGCTTTGTAACAAGTCGCACCGATTGCAAAATATCTCCTTTACGAAAGTTTGTCTACAGTCTGAAGCGTCTTCCTTATGAAGACGCTTTTTATTCTCTTTCTCTCAAAAAATCCATAATATCCTTTATGTCCTTTATTTTAGTAACCTTTATATTTCCAAACTTTTTTATTTCTTTTGTTTTCATCTCAGGAATAAAAACTTGAGAAAATCCCATCTTTTGTGCTTCACCTATTCGTTTATCAATATTGCTGACTCCTCTCACTTCTCCCGTCAATCCTACCTCTCCTATAAAACAAACATCTTCAGGAATAGGTATATTAAAATATCCAGAAAGAGATGAAGCAATTATTCCAAGGTCAGCAGCTGGCTCTTGAATTTTCATTCCTCCAGCCACATTTACGTATGCATCAAATTGCGAAAGATTTATGCCCAGTCTTTTTTCTATAACTGCCAAAAGCAATATAAAACGATTGTAGTCAAATCCAGTGGCCATTCTTCGCGGCACTCCAAAAGTAGTCTTACATATCAAAGACTGAACTTCCATTAAAATTGGCCTCGTCCCTTGAATAGAACATACAACAGCAGTCCCTGAAACATCTTTCGGCTTATTTGAGAGGATAAATTCAGACGGATTGCTTATCTCACAAAGCCCGTCCTCCTCCATATCAAAAACTCCTATTTCGTGAGTTGCACCAAAACGGTTTTTTACAGCCCGCAATATCCTAAAAGACTGGGTCCTATCCCCTTCAAAATATAAAACCGTGTCTACCATATGTTCCAAAACTTTGGGTCCCGCTATTGCTCCTTCTTTTGTAACATGCCCTATCAAAAAAATACTTATGTCTTTTTGTTTTGCTATTTCCATCAGCCTTTGAGTCACTTGCCTTACCTGAGACACACTTCCTGGTATTGTCTCACTTTCCTCAGTGTACATTGTCTGTATAGAATCAATAATAACAAAATCCGGCTTATTCTCATCAATTTTTCTCTCTATCTCTTCTATATTTGTTTCGCACAAGAGATATATTTGTTGCTTTTCTTTCAAAATTCTATCTGCCCTCAGTTTAATCTGTTGAATTGATTCCTCTCCTGACACATAAAGTACCTTTCTGTTATCAGAAATATTACCTGCTACTTGTAATAGCAAAGTAGACTTCCCAATTCCTGGGTCACCACCTATTAAAACAAGAGATCCCTTTACAATTCCGCCACCTAAAACCCTGTCAAACTCCTCAATCCCTGTCTTTATTCTTTCTTCTTCTGAAAAAGTTACATCTTCGAGAAGAAATATTTGCGATCTATCTTTATTTTTCCTAAAATTTTTTGAATCCTCTATCGTTTCTTCCTCAAAAGAATTCCAACTGTCACAATTAGGACATCTTCCCATCCATTTACTGCTTTCAAAGCCACACTCTCTACACACAAACTTTGTAGTTGATTTGGCCATAACTCCACCATCTTTCGCAAAATTCTCTTTTAATTATATCATATTTTAAACCTCTCCCATAAAAGTGAAATACAGAAGCAGCCCATTTAAAAAGATTATAATAGAAGCCACAATTATACCAATGACTTTTTCAATAGGTGTATTTACAAATTCCCCCATAAGCTTTTTCTGAGAAGTAACTAAAAGCATTGGTATTATAGCCATAGGAAGTTCAAAACTTAAAATTACTTGGCTTATGATAAGGGTCTTCAAAGGGTCAATACCTAATAAAATAATTATTAGTGCTGGCATCATGGTTATAAGTCTTCTTACATTTAGTGGAATATTTAACCCTACAAAACCTTTCATTATAGTCTGACCTGCCATTGTACCTACTGCAGATGATGACAAACCAGACGCCAAAAGTGCAATGCCAAAAGCCCAACTGGACAAAGGCCCTAACAATGGTTTTAAAGACATATGAGCCTCTTCAATAGACCCAACAACTATGCCGTTTTTATAAAAAACAGCTGCTGACACTATTAACATAGCCGCATTTATTATAAATGCTATATTCATTGCTACTAAAATATCTATCTTTTCCATCCTCAAATGTTCCTTCTTTTCTTCTAATGTATTTCCCGTATTTCTATATTGAACTAACTGAGAATGTAAATAAATCACATGGGGCATTACTGTCGCCCCTAATATTCCCACAGCTATTAGCATAGCTTCTCCATTTGGTATAGAAGGAATCACAGTATGATACATCACTTTTCCCCAATCTGGTTTTGCCAAAAAAAGTTCAAAAGTATAAGAAAGGCTAATAATAGCAACTAAAGCAAAAATCACTATTTCAACTATCTTTTGACCATATTTTTCTAAATAAACTATGATAAATGTGATCACTCCTGTCAAAGGGCCTGCATACATAAGAGGAATGTGAAAAAGCAAATACAATCCTAAAGTACCACCTAAAAATTCCGCCAAATCTGTAGCCATAGCCGCCAATTCTGCAGTTATCCATAAAAGCCAATTAACTTTCCTTTTAAAAATCAAATTACACATTTCCGGTAAATTGCGTCCCGTTGCAATTCCTAATTTTGCAGACATAATTTGCAAAAATATGGCCATAATATTGCTACAAAGTATCACCCATATTAAATGGTAGTTAAATATAGAACCCCCACTTATATTCGTGGCAAAATTTCCAGGATCAATATAAGCAACACTTACCACAAAAGCTGGCCCAAAATATTTTAAAAGTTTTTTAAGGGCTTGACGGACAGAAAAAACTTTTTTAGTCGCTATAATTGATTCACGATTTTCCAAATAAATCCCCCCATTTTAGACAAAGCTAAATTTATTTGCCTTATTTAAAATATGTCTTTAGCTTTTGTCTTGTTACACAAAAAAATAACCCATTTTTACGGGTTATTTTTCTGATACTTTTCTTTCACTTCTGGATTTTCCTCTAAAAATTTATTAAACTTCTTCATTTTTTCTAATGTATCAAGGAATATATTGTGTTCAATTAATTCTGTCTGGTCCAATAAACTCTCTTCAACTCCTAAATTTCTTAAAAATTTTTCTACAGTGCAATGCCTCTCCAATAAAAATCTTCCCATTTTTTCCCCTTTTTCTGTTAAATTTATAACTCCATATTTTTCATATTCTACAAAACCTAACTTCTTTAATCTCTGAAGCATTTTTGTAGTTGAAGGAGCCTTTACATTTAAAAGTTCAGAAAGTGTATTCACACGAATATATCGTTTTTTTAAACTTTCTCTATAGATCATCTCTATATAATCTTCCATAGCGGGTGTCAATTGGTTTACTTTAGGAAAATGAATCTGATAGCCTCTTACAGTATAAAACTTATCTTTTTCCATATGCTCACACCTTTTTCAATCCTTCAATAGCATATATATTATCTTTAAATAAAAAAAAGACTTAGCACAAGGCTAAGCCTTTTGCACAGCATCTTTTTTTACAAAGTCTATTTTACCATCTTTAGCAGTTACAATAAGTTCATCTCCTGGTTTTACTTCCCCTTGCAACATCAATTCTGATAATTGATTCTCTACAATTCTTTGTATAACTCTTCTTAAAGGCCTTGCACCGTAGTTAGGGTCATATCCTTGTTTGATAATTTCCTCTTTAGCTTCAGGAGTAAACTCCAGTTTAATGTTGTTCTCTTTTAGTCTATTATTCAATTCCTTAATCATTATATCAGCAATCTTTTCAATATCTTCTTTTGAGAGTTGATGAAATACAATTATCTCATCCACCCTATTTAAGAATTCAGGTCTAAAGGTCTTTCTCAACTCTGCCATCAATGTTTCTTTTATTTTGTCATAAGAGGCTTTGTCTTCTTTTTCTTGAGGCATAAATCCTAAGGTAGATTGCCTTTTTAAAAGTTCTGCTCCCACATTTGATGTCATGATTATAACTGTATTTTTAAAGTCCACAGTTCTACCTTTTGAATCTGTGAGTCGTCCATCTTCTAATATTTGAAGGAGAATGTTAAATACGTCAGGATGCGCTTTTTCAATTTCATCCAGCAATATTACTGAATATGGTTTTCTTCTTACCTTTTCTGTTAATTGTCCTCCTTCTTCAAATCCTACATATCCTGGAGGTGAACCGATAAGTTTAGATACAGTGTGTCTTTCCATGTATTCTGACATATCAAGCCTAATCATAGCATTTTCGTCACCAAAAAGAGCTTCTGCCAAAGCCTTTGTAAGTTCTGTTTTACCAACACCAGTAGGACCCAAGAAGATAAATGAACCTATTGGTCTTTTTGGATCTTTTAAGCCCACTCTTGCCCTTCTTATAGCTCTTGCCACCGCTTCTACTGCTTCATCTTGTCCTATAACTCTTTCATGTAATACCTCCTCTAAGTGGAGCAATCTCTCTGATTCCTCTTCAGCTAACTTTTTAACAGGTATTCCTGTCCACAGAGATACGACTTGTGCGATTTCTTCAGGTCCTACACTTTTTTCATTAGAAAGAGAATTTTGTTGCCATTTAGCTTTTAATTTTTCTAATTCTTCTCTCAATTTTTGTTCTTCATCTCTTATTTTTGCAGCTTTTTCGTATTCTTGAGTTCTTATCGCTTCTTCCTTCTCTTTTATAAGGTCATTGATTTTATCTTCCAGTTCTTTTATCTCTGGAGGAGCTGTCACTGTCTTTAGTCTTACGCGAGAAGCTGCTTCATCTATTAAGTCTATAGCTTTGTCAGGTAAAAATCTATCTGCAATATATCTGTGAGAAAGTCTAGCTGCTGCTTCTAAAGCTTCGTCAGTAATTTTAACCCTATGATGGGCTTCATACTTATCTCTCAGTCCCTTTAATATCTCAATAGTCTCCTCCACAGTTGGTTCATCTACAATTATTGGTTGGAATCGTCTCTCTAATGCGGGGTCTCTTTCTACATATTTTCTATACTCATCCAAAGTAGTTGCTCCAACTACTTGAATTTCACCTCTTGCAAGTGCCGGTTTTAGAATATTTGATGCATCTATTGCACCTTCTGCTGCCCCTGCTCCTATCAAAGTGTGCATCTCATCTATAAATAGTATCACATTTCCTGCCTTTATAACCTCATTTAATACTGTTTTTAACCTATCTTCAAATTCGCCTCTGTACTTTGTACCTGCTACCATAGAAGCCATGTCTAAAGTTACAACTCTTTTATCTTTCAAAATTTCGGGAATTTCTCCTTCTACAATCTTTTGCGCAAGACCTTCTACAATAGCGGTTTTACCGACCCCCGGTTCACCTATGAGGACAGGGTTATTCTTTGTCCTTCTGCTTAAGATTTGTATAACTCTTTCAATTTCTTTTTCTCTCCCTATTACAGGGTCAAGTTTGCCGTCTCTTGCAAGCTCAGTTAAATCTCTTCCAAATTGATTTAAAGTAGGTGTATTTGTATTTTTAACTTTTGCAGCCTTTGCAGGTCCTCCTGCAGGCTCTTCATTAAGCATTTTTACAATCTCCTCTCTCACTCTATTGAAATCTATACCTTGTTCCATTAAAATTCTTACAGCAACTCCTTCGCCCTCTCTCAAAAGCCCTAATAAAATGTGCTCGGTTCCAATATAACTGGTATTAAATCTTCTTGCCTCACTAAGGCTCAATTCCAATACCCTTTTAGCTCGTGGTGTGTAACCTACCACGTCTCCCGGGATATTACCCATTCCAATCAAAGACAATACCTTTTCTCTTGTAGTCTCATAAGTTACTCCCAGTTTTTTTAAAACTCTTGCTGCAATTCCTTCATCTTCTTTTAATAATCCTAACAAAATATGCTCTGTTCCTACATAATTATGATAAAAAGACCTCGCTTCCTCTTGAGCCAAATAAAGAGCTTTTTGAGCTCTTTCTGTAAATCTCCCAAACATTGCCATAATAAACACCTCCTATAAATTATCGTTTTTGTTTATTTGACTTACTACATATTCTGCCCTTTTAACATCTCTTTCATATGGGTCTAATTGAATGCCATAAATTTTTTGTAAATTAGCTGGTTGTATATGTGTAGTCAGAATATCAATTTTATTTATATCCACATCTAATATTCCTAAAACTGCTCCTAACCTCACGTCAGACATTAAAGTCATGTATTCTTTTGTAGACATCACTTTTGCATGAGATAAAATTCCAAAAGCCCTTCCTACTCTATCTTCTATTTGAATTCTCTGTTTTTTGTATAGGTCCTCTCTAGCCTTTCTTTCACTAGAGATAATTTGTCTTGCTACTCCTTCAATATTTTCAATTATTTCTCTTTCACTTTGGCCAAGAGTGACTTGATTAGAAATTTGATAAATATCTCCTAAAGCTTGAGTACCTTCACCGTATATTCCTCTAACTGCCATACCTATTTTAGACACAGAGTTTAAAATATTGCTTATTTGCCCAGTAATAGTAAGAGCGGGAAGATGAACCATGACTGAAGCTCGTATCCCTGTTCCTACGTTAGTAGGACAAGAAGTCAAATAACCTATCTTTTCATCATAGGCATAGTCGATAGTTTCTTCAATCAAATCGTCAACTTTATCAGCAGTATCCCAGCTTTCATTAAGCCTTAATCCTTCTAATATGCATTGTATTCTAAGATGATCCTCTTCATTGACCATTATACTCACTGTATTGTCATCTTTTATAAGAGCATAACCATTCTTTGTATTTTGTGAAAGGTCAGGGCTTATAAGGTGCTTTTCTACAAGTGATTGCCTGTCAATAAGAGTCAATTTCTTCATCTCATACTCTACAAATTGGGTGGATAAAATAGTATTACTACCTAATATAGCTTTTCTAACCAAATCTATAACCTTCCGTCCCTGCTCTTCTGTCATGACCGTAGGGAAAGGAATATCTTTTATATTTCGAGCAAGTCTAATTCTACTGGACAATACCACATCTTTATCGTACTTAAGCATCTTAAGTCACCTACTTTCCTAATTCTTTCTCCAATTCTCTGATTTTATCTCTTAGTTCTGCTGCTTTTTCATAAGCTTCTTCTTTAATAGCTTTTTCCAATTGTAACTTTAACTCCTCAATTTCTCTTTTTACTCTCATTTTACCACCAGCTTTTTTAGGAATTTTCCCTCTGTGTTCTGTACTACCGTGTATTCTCCTCATAAGAGGATTTAATTCTTCAGCAAAAGCATCATAGCAGAAACTGCAACCTAATCTTCCAATTTTTTTAAAATCTTCGTAAGTCATACCACAGTGACTGCACTTTAAAGGCTTTTTTGTAAAGTCATCTATTCCAGGCAAAAAGTCCATTAAACCTGACAATAAATTTTGAACTGAAAAAGGTGTAAAAGTTGAAAAAACTTCTGTATTTAAAATTCCCTCTTCTGCTGCGCACTGGTCACACAAATGCATTTCAGTTTTTACTCCGTTTACTATTTTAGTGTAATGAACCGTAGCAGGCCTCATTTTGCATTTATCACACATCATAAAAATTCCCTCCTTACTTGTTGCGAGCAATTTCCATAAGCATTGCCTTAAGTAATAATGCCCGCAACATATTATTATCCTCTTGAGAAAAAGGAAGAATTTTATCATTAACTACGGCTTTCATCAAAGCTGCTTCCCTTGAAGTTATAATATTATGGTCTAAAAGAGCATCAATGTAGTATCTAGCTTTACTCTCAGAAATATTATCCCCTATGTTTTCTATTATTTTATTTATCCAATTGTTTGATATAGAAGTTTTATAAATTTTGATATAACCCCCGCCACCTCTTTTACTTTCTATGATGTATCCTCTGTCAATAGTAAAACGCGTCTCTAACACATAGTTTATTTGAGATGGCGCACAATTAAAAACATTTGCTAGTTCATTTCTTTGAATTTCTACATAATGCTTACCAGCCTCTTCCATTAGCTCTTTTATAAAATTTTCAATCAAATCACTAAGCCTTGCCATCGCCACCACCACGTCTCTTATTTTTACTTTGACTTTCTTTGACCTTCGAATATATTTTTACATTTTTTTGTTCTCTCGTCAATGGCTTTTTCACGCTAAAGCAAGTGATTTTTTCTAATATTTTCACCAAATAATAAAAATATCTCTCATATTCTAAAATTTTCACCATTTTTTATTCATTTTCATAGTTTTCTTCCCCTTCATCTGCCAACTCTTGATGGTCTTCTTGATTTATAAGAGATGAAAAATTGCTTTTTCCCTTTAAATTCTTTCTATCTGTATTTTCGTAAGTTTCTTCTTCAAAAAAGTTCCCTCTTACTGATTTGTATAGCTTTCCTTTGAAAAATTTTTGACTTTTATTCATATCCTCCACCTCTTGCTCACTTTATTATTTATTAAAGTTATTTTCCAACTCTTTTAAATCTAAATTGACTCTCGCTGCCCCCGTCTCCATTGCTGCTTTTGCAACTGCTATTGCTACATTTTTAAGAACCCTTTTGTCAAAAGGCTTTGGAATTATATACTCCGGAGTAAGTTCATTTTCTGAAATAGTTTGGGCAATAGAATATGCAGCCCTAACTTTCATCTCTTCATTAATTGTAGTAGCCCTAACTTCTAATGCCCCTCTAAATATACCCGGAAAAGCCAACACGTTGTTTATTTGGTTTGGAAAATCAGATCTACCAGTACCCACCACATAAGCTCCTGCCTCTTTTGCTTCATCAGGATATATTTCAGGTACTGGATTAGCTAATGCGAAAACTATTGGTTTTTTGGCCATTGTTTTTATCATTTCTTTATTTAATACATTAGGTGCTGATACTCCAATAAACACATCTGCTCCTTTTAAAGCATCTTTTAAAGCTCCTCTTAATCTTCCTTTATTTGATATTTTTGCAATCTCTTTTTTAGAGAAGTCTTTATCTTCTCTTCCTTCATATATGATACCACTTCTATCGCAAACTATTACATCTTTTATACCAGCTTTTATTAAAAATTTAGCAATAGCAATCCCTGCCGCTCCAGCTCCATTTACAACAGCAGTAACTTCTTTTAATTCTTTTTCTACAATTTTTAAAGCATTTATTAAAGCAGCCAAAGTTACAACTGCCGTTCCATGCTGGTCATCATGAAATACAGGTATATCCAAAATTTCGTCCAACTTTCTTTCTATTTCAAAACAGCGAGGAGCAGAAATATCTTCAAGATTTATACCTCCAAAAGTAGGTGAAATATTCACCACAGTTTTTATAATTTCTTCAACATCTTGAGTAGCAAGACATATAGGTACTGCATCAACCCCTCCAAATTCTTTAAATAAAACTGCTTTTCCTTCCATAACAGGTAGTGCTGCGTAGGGCCCTATGTTGCCTAAACCTAAAACAGCTGAACCATCTGTCACAACCGCAATCATGTGGCTCTTTGTAGTATATTCATATACTAAATTACTATTTTTATGTATCTCCTTACAAGGCTCTGCAACACCTGGGGTATAGGCTAAAGCCAAATCTTTGTCATTTTTCACTTCTACCTTACTTACAATTTCAAGTTTGCCTCTATTTTCTTTGTGAAGTGTTAAAGTCTCTTCTCTTATATTCATTTCATAAAGTCCTCCTCTAATACCCGTGTTTTCTTATATTATAACTTAAATATTTTTTAGAAAAAAGTTATTAGCTGCACTAAAAATAAAGCCTGCAAAAGCAGGCTTATTCTTCTTTTTCTTTTAATTTCTTCCTTTCTTCTATTATCTTTTGTGCCACATTAGGTGGAGCTTCTTCATATCTTGCAAAAGTCATTTTGAAGTCTCCTCTTGCTTGTGTCAAAGACCTTAAATCTGTCGCATATCTATTCATTTCAGCTAACGGCACTTCTGCTGTGATTACTTCCAAATTGTCTTTTGACTCCATTCCTAAAATTCTTCCTCTTCTCTTATTCAAATCCCCAATGATATCTCCCATGTATTCTTCAGGCACCACCACTTCTACTCTCATAATAGGTTCTAAAAGAACCGGATTTGCTTGTTCCATCCCCTTTTTAAAAGCAAGAGATGCAGCAATTTTAAAAGCCATTTCAGAAGAATCAACAGGATGGTAGGAACCATCTACCAAAGTAGCTTTAATGTTTACAACAGGATAACGAGCAAGTACACCTTCTTTTAAACTTTCCCTTAAGCCCTTTTCCACTGCTGGAATATATTGTTTTGGAACAGCTCCACCAAAAATCTTATCTTCAAATTCAAACTCACTGTTGGGGTTCGGTTCAAATTCAATCCACACATGGCCATATTGTCCATGCCCACCTGTCTGTTTTTTATGCTTCCCTTCTACTTTGACTTTACTCTTTATCGTCTCTCTATAGGGTACAATTGGGTCTGTCAAGGTGCATTCTACTCCAAACTTGTTCATCAACTTTTTAGAAATTACTTCTATATGCTGTTCTCCCATTCCATAAACTATCATTTGACCTGTCTCTAAATTCTTTTCTACTTTAAAAGTCGGATCTTCTTCTTGCAACCTTTGGAGTCCATTGCTAATTTTTTCCTCATCCCCTTTGGATTTAGGTTCAATTGCAAGAGCAAGTGTAGGCTGAGGAAACTCGATTCCTGACAACGTAACAGGATTAGAAGGATCGCATAAAGTGTCTCCTGTCATGGTATATTGAAGCTTTGCAACTGCTCCTATATCTCCTGCTACTAACTTAGATACAGGCATCTGCTTTTTACCTCTTAAAATGTAAAGCTGGCTTATTTTCTCTTGCATCTGCTTATTTGAATTAAGGAGGGTAGAATCGGAAGTTAGAATACCCGATACAACCTTAAAAATGGAAAGTCTTCCTACATAAGGATCTGCTATAGTTTTAAATACAAATGCCGCTACTGGACTATTTTCAGTGATTTTTTCTCTTTCTATATCCAGAGGCGATGGCAAAAATTCCACAATGGCATCTAATAATTTATCTACTCCAATATTTTTAAGGCTTGAACCGCATAAAACAGGTATTAATTCGCCGATTCTTATGCTGTTTTTGATTCCTTCTTTTATTTCTTCTTGTGTAAATTCTTCTCCTCCAAAGTATTTTTCCATTAAAGTTTCATCGTTTTCAGCAATGTTCTCAATTAATTCATCTTTGGTCGATAAAACTTTATCCATTAACTCCGCCGGTACTTCTGTCTCCTTTATTCCTTTTTCATCGTAAACGTATGCTTTTTGAGTAAGAACGTCTACATAGCCTTTAAAACTTTGTTCACTTCCAATAGGAAATGTCAGAGGAATAACCTTATTACTAAATTTCTCCCTCAATTGATTTAAGGTTTTAAAATAGTCTGCATTTTCTCTATCCATTTTGTTAATAAAAAATACAATAGGCAACCTATTCTTTTGAGCCAAACCAAACACTTTTTCAGTTCCAACTTCTACACCAGAAGCAGCACACACAGGTATTATAACACTGTCCACAACCCGCAAACCACTAACAACCTCTCCAAAAAAATCAAAATATCCTGGCATATCTAATATATTAATTTTATACTCTTTCCACTCCACCGGAATTACTGATGTGGAAATAGATATCTGCCTGGCAATTTCCTCTGGGTCATAGTCAGATACAGTGGTACCATTTTCTACGCGCCCCATTCTATCAATGACTTTTGTGTTTAAAAGGAATGCCTCAGTTAATGTAGTTTTACCGGCTCCACCGTGGGAAACCAATCCTACATTTCTTATTTGATTAGTTTTGTAATCCTTCATACATATCCCCCTATCTTATCGCAAATAATCTTTAATATTATTATTCTATACATTTTGAAATTTTCCTTTATTTTTTTGATATTTTTTAATAAAAAATCTCTGGCAAAACGCCAGAGATTTACTCAATATCTTTAATTATGTCCTCCATCATTTTTTGTATCTTTTCTGCTTCAGCAATATTTAGCACTCTTTCCGCTATTTCTTTTGCTCTTTCATATTCTACATTTCTGATGATATTTTTAACTGTAGGTATTGAAGATGCACTCATAGAAAATTCGTCTAAGCCAAGTCCTAACAATATAACCGTAGCTAAAGGATCCCCCGCCATTTCACCGCACATAGCCGCAAATTTTCCTTCTTTGTGAGCCGCATCGATCACAAACTTTATAAGCCTTAAAATAGCTGGGTTAAATGGCTGATAATAATCCTTTACGTGTTCATTCATTCTGTCAACAGCAAGGGTATACTGCGTCAGGTCATTAGTTCCTATGCTAAAGAAGTCCACTTCTTTAGCTAATATGTCTGCAGTCACTGCAGCAGAAGGTATTTCTACCATTATACCTACTTTTATGTTTTTGTCATACTTTATGCCTTCTTTATCAAGCTCAGCTTTTACTTCATTTAAAACGATATTTGCTTTTCTTACATCTTCTATAGAAGATATCATCGGATACATTATGTGAATATTTCCATAAGCACTTGCTCTTAAAATTGCTCGTAATTGGGTCTTAAATATGTCTGTCCTATCCAAGCAAAGCCTTATAGCTCTATATCCCAAAAAAGGATTCATCTCTTTAGGCATATCAAGATAAGGAAGTTCTTTATCTCCGCCTATATCTAAGGTTCTTATGGTAACAGGCTTTCCTTCCATTTTTTCTACAACTTCTTTGTAGGCTTCAAATTGCTCTTCTTCTGTAGGAAGAGTAGTTCTATCCATGTATAAGAATTCAGTTCTAAAAAGTCCAACCCCTTCTGCTCCATTGGCCAGCGCACTTTTTACATCTTTTGGAGTTCCTATATTTGCCGCTAACATGACTTTTTTGCCATCTGGAGTTGTTGCAGGCAAATCTTTTAATTTCTTTAATTTCTCCACCTTTTTATCATAATTCTCTTTTTTAGCCTTATATTCGTTTATTGTATTTTCGTCAGGATTTACAATGATAACTCCTTCCAAACCATCTACTATTATGGTATCTCCATTATTAACTTGAAGGGTAACATCGCCCAATCCTACTACAGCAGGAATTTCTAAGGAACGTGCCATTATAGCTGTATGAGAAGTTCTCCCGCCTACATCTGTAGCAAATCCTAAAACCATTTCTTTTCTCATGGTAGCTGTATCTGAAGGGGTTAAGTCTCTAGCTATAACTACCACTTGTTCATCAAGTTCAGAAAGGCTGGTGCTTTTTACTCCTAAAAGATTATTTATTATACGGTTTCCTACATCCCTTAAATCTACAGCTCTTTCTTTTAAATATTCATCATTTAAACTTTCCATTACAGAAGCATTTTGTTCAATTACTTTATTTACCGCATTATCAGCAGTTATAAGTTGAGTCTTAATCATACTTTCTACCCCTTCAATAAGTTCGGGGTCACTTGCTAGCATTAAATGTGCCTCAAAAATTTCTGCCTTGTCCTTCCCAAATTCTTTTAATGCATCTTCTTTAATTTTTTGTATTTGCTCCTTCGTCACTACTAAAGCTTTCTTAAACCTTTCAATTTCGTACTCTACTTTTGATTCATCTATGTTTTTCATGTTGATTTCTGCTTTTTCTTTAGTATATAAAAAAACCTTCCCAATTGCTATCCCCGGGGATGCCGCAACTCCTTTTAGCATTTTTGACCCTCCTTAAAATTAGTTCTAACGTCTATTATAACATAGTTTTCATCCCAGTGTGAAACTTTTGCACAATAATAAAATAAAAAAATAAAGCAAACAAAAAAGACCAGGAAAATATTCTCCCAGTCTTTTCTTAAAGCTTTTTTCACACTTCATATATGGCAATTTTGTTTCTTCCTTTACTTTTGCCACCTGCATACAAAGCTCTATCCGCATGGCTTATAAGTTTTTCTGCAGAATCAGCCTTTCCCGGATAATCTGCTACTCCACCCGTTATAGTTAAATATATATCTCCTTTATCTGTCCTAATTGGCCTTGATGATACTTCATTTCTTATCCTCTCTGCAATCATATAGGCTTGTTCTGCAGTAAGTTTCGGCAAAATCACTGCAAATTCTTCTCCACCAAATCGCGCTACAATATCATCACTTCTCACATTGTTTTTTATCCGTTTTGCCACTTCCTTAAGTACTTCATCTCCAACTAAATGACCGTAAGTATCATTAATCAGTTTAAAATTATCCAAGTCAAACATTATAAGGCTCACAGGCTCACTAGTCTCATCTGCCCTCATAATATTTTCCATTAATGCATCATTAAAATATCTTCTATTATAAGTCTTTGTTAAAGGATCAGTAATAGATTTTTTGGTGACTTCATAATATCGTTTAGCATTGGTTATCGCAACAGAAGCTTGATCTACAATTATCTCTATAATTTTAACAGAATCCTCATCAAACACATTTGTCTCTACATGCAACACCATAAGACATCCAATGACAGATCCCGAAAACCTTAAAGGAGCAACTACTACACTGCCATAGTTATTTAAAAATTGTTCTTTTAAAAATCTTTTATCCTGCTTTAAATCCTTAATTGCTACTGTTTTGTTAGAAGATATGCACTTTCCTATTATTCCCTCATCCTTGAAGTAATTTTCTTTAAAGCCTCCTTCTCCCTCTCTATTACCTATCGATTTTACTAAAGCAGCTACCCCATTAGAATCTGTCAAATATATTGCTGCTGCAGATATTGAAACAACTTGAGAAATAACTTCTATAATAGTATCTAATATTTGCTCCAACTCTAACTTCGAATTTATCATTTTAACCATCTCATATATGGCGTTAAGCCTCTTATTTGCCTTAATCAAATCTCTAATCATCCTAAAAGCATATGCTATGAATATAAGTGGAGTTAAAGATAACACAAAAAACAGAAGGCTATGTTTAAAATAAATATATGCAAGAAGTAATGAAAAAGGAATCATAACTATATAAGTACCCAACTCTAATAATACACTCTCATTCCAATACTCTTTAAACAAAATCTTCCCCTGTACTTTTAAAGCATAGTACAGTATAAAATTGTTCAAAAGGAAACTCATTATGACATAACTTAAAATATATTTAACTTGCGTAAAAGAAACTATTCCAATTTTTCCACCTATGAATTCATAAAACCATCCTGCCCCTAAATACGCAATAGAAAACATTCCTCCATTTAAAAAACCATTTTTTATCTTTTTTCTTATTACAATAGTATCAAACATAACAGATGATACCATGAGAGTAGCCGCTCCAACCGTTCCAAAAATTAAAAAAGTAGTTATTCCTATTGTAGGGCTTAAAGACAATTTTATATCTGTATACATTATTCCAAGATTGTCCAAAATTATTGCAAAAGCTAATAAAATCAAAAAGACTCTCCAATCCATTCCAATACCATCATAATAAAGTGACCACATAAATAATATACTTCCTATTGTAATTAAGGTCATATTAAAAACCAGTTCCCTGTACTTCCCCATACTAATCCCCTCGTTTTTCCGAATCATATTAATATTCTACATTTATTTCAAAAATCCTTCTTGGGTTGACAAATGTTTATAAAATTAATCACATTTATTTATCAGAGCCAATTGTACCACAAATCCCCATCATAATATGTCGAATTATGTATATTAATTCAAAAAATAAATTAGAACCTCTTCAAAATATTGAAAGAGGTTCTTTAAATTATAATCCAAAAATTAAATTGATAAATATTTTTCATCAGCATTCAGAATATCCGCAATTTAGGCACGTTTTACAACCTTCTGTATACACAAATGTTGCCATACCGCAAGCAGGACAAATATCAATGTGAGTAGTAGAAGATTTAATTCCATTACCATTATTTTGTGGTTGATACCCATTTCTTAAGGCCTTGCCTATAGCATCAGGAACTGACATAACCCTATTTTCCCCAAAACCAATTGCTGTTGCACCACCAATTCCTATTAACTGTTCAGTAATTTCTTCAATTGCTACTCCACCGCGCAAAGCTAAGGAAATTAATCTTGCAATTGCTTCTGTAAAAGCCGCTACATCAGAACCAGCACGCCCAATATTTACAAATACCTCAAACGGCTTCTCATCTATAAAATTAATCGTGACATATGCACGCCCTAATGGAGTTTCTATGCGTTTAGTAACTCCTTTTAATACAGGAGGTCTTTCTGTTATCTGTGTCTTTTCTTTTGATTTTATATCAGTAACTAAAACTCCTTCTCTAGAACCATCCCTATATACTGTAATGCCTTTACATCCCAATTCATAAGCCAATCTATAAATTTTATCTATATCATCAATTGTAGCAGAATTCGGTAAATTTATGGTCTTTGATATGCTTGAATCAACATATTTTTGTAGAACAGCTTGCATTTTCACGTGCTCTTCAGGAGTTATTTCATGGGCACTTACAAAGGCTGGATAATCAGCAAGCCAATGTTTTATCGTATGGGTACCAGTTCTATCTTGCCTTATATACTCTTTTGCAAAATTTGGCTCTATGCCAGAACTCACCCCTGTGAGAATAGAAGTTGTACCTGTAGGAGCTTGAGTCAAAAGAGTTGCATTCCGTATCCCATATGTTGCAATTTCCTCTCTTATTTCGTTTGGTAAACTTTTTACAAATTGTGATTTTAAATATTTTTCTGCAACAAATTCAGGAAATGCTCCTCTCTCTTTTGCAAGTTCCACAGAAGCTTTATATGCAGCATTTCTAATAGTGGAAGCTATTTGTTCTGTCACTTTAAGAGCATTTTCACTGCCATATTTCAAATCCATAAGTATCAATGCATCGGCAAGTCCCATAATTCCAAGTCCTATTTTGCGTAATTTTTGAGCCATTTCTTTATTTTGTGGTAATACATAAGCTCCTGAATCCAGCACATTATCTAAAAATCTAACCGCAATTTTTACTGTCTCTTCAAGATCGGTAAAATTAATTTTGCCATTTTCCACAAAAGCAACTAAGTTTATAGCTCCCAAATTGCATACTCCGTAAGGCTCCAAACCCAGCTCCCCACATGGATTTGTGGAGATTATCTTCGCAACATAATATGTATTGCTAAATTTATTATACCTCTCTAAAAATACTACTCCCGGCTCTGCCGATTCCCAGGCAGCAGTAACAATTTTATTCCACAGCTCTCTCGCCGGAATTTCCTTGTAAACTATAGTTGGATACCCTTTAGACTTCCATTCAGTTAAGTCACCTCTCCACTCAGCATCGTAATTAGGATGAGAGGTATCTGGAAACTCAAGCTTCCATACTTTGTCATGCGCTACTGCTTCCATAAATGCATCTGACACAGCAACAGAGAGATTTGCTTGCTGCATTTTTGTTAAATCCTTCTTAACTTTAATGAATTCTTCAATATCAGGGTGCCAGTCCCAAAGCATAAACATTAAAGCTGCTCTGCGACTTCCCCCCTGTTCAACTTGGGTAGCTACTTCATTTGCAGCCAACATCCAGCTTACAGCTCCTGATGAGGTACCACCTACTCCCTTTACATATGCCCCACGAGGTCTTAGTGTGCTCCAATTAATACCAACACCTCCACCTCGCGAGTTAATTTCCAGCATTTTAGCTATAGTATCCATTATAGCTGCCCGGCTGTCATTACCCTTTTTAGGATCATTTGCTTCAACAGGTATCACAAAGCAATTAAAGTAGGTAACCTCTCTGCCAGTCCCCGCCCCCGCAAGTATTCTACCCCCAGGTATAAATTTCCATTCACTCATCACTTTGTAAAACATCTCTTCTTCTCTTTTATTCGTAGCAATAGCTTTGGCAACTCTTCTAAACATTTCTTCCGTTTTTTTTTCAATCGGCTTTCCTTCTTTGTCTTTCAAAGCATACCTGTCAAGAAATACTTTTTCTCTTTGCTCATTCCAAATTGGAAGCATAATATAATTCCTCCTCTTATGTAAAACCACAATATTTTGTGTATTGACGTCTTTTATTATACATCTTATTGTGTTTTTTGCAAATTTAAAATTCGAAGTTTTGCCCCACTTTTTCCACATCTACTATTAAATTTCGTCTAAAATCTTATTAAATTAAACCCAGAAAAAAATTTAAAGTCCGGCTTAACGCCGGAGTAAAATATATACAATTTCTCTAATTATTTCACTATCATACTTCCCTTTTAAGTAATCTCTCTTCCAATCTGCAACTTCTCTCTTCTCCAATTCCCTAACAATTTGCGGCCTTTCAACCCAATGCCCAAATTCTTTAAAATTCTCATCCATAAACACAAATGTAGGTATCCTAGGCTTTCCTTCCACATAGTAAGGTTTCATATACTCTTCATTTCCTTCTCTTTTGACAATTTTAAGTTCAAAAGTTTTATTATAACTCGCAATTTTAGCCACAATAGGTACATTCACTTGAGAATCTGGACACCAGGTTTCAGCAAAGGCCAAAATATTTACCTTAGGTAAAGAAGCAATCTTCTGCACCACATCTTCTTCTAAAACAGTCTTATCATATCTTTCCCTGATACGCTGTCTTGTAATATCATCTTCAGAAGTTTCTATAAATTCATCAAAAGTAAGCCCTTTTTCAAATAAATCTTTTAAGCTCAAAGAGCTTTCCTCCTTTACTGTCTTTTAAATAAAGAGCCTAACACTGTTTTTGCACCTGAAACAGTTATCCCCAAGAAACTGCTATTGCGCGTTAAAATTTCATCTAAAGCATCTACCACTTTGTCAATTTGTTCTTTTGTCACAATCAAAGGAGGCTCTAATCTTATTACATTTGGATTATTCAAAGTGTAGGCTGTTATAATTCGATGCTTATTTTGAAGTTCTCCCGCAATCAAAGAACCCATGTATTCACTTGAAAGCTTTGAAATAGCACCTCCAGAAATTTTGTCAAGAAGTCCTCCTTCTGGTTGATTAAATTCTATTCCTATTAAAAGCCCCTTTCCTCTAACATCTTTTATAAGTTTTGGATGTTTTTCTTTTAATTCTTTCAGTCGACCTAAAAAGTATTCACCTTTTTCTTTTGCAGCATCAGGAAGTTTTTTCTCTATAATAGCTTGTATTGAAGCAATTGCAGCAGCACATGCATAGGTATTGCCGCCAAAAGTAGAAGTATGCAAAAGAGCTTTTTCCATGCTCCCATAAGCCTTTTGCCATATTTCTTCCCTAGTTATGTAGGCGCCAATAGGCATAACTCCTCCACCTAAAGACTTAGCAAGACACATTATGTCTGGAACTACTCCTTCGTGCTCACATGCAAACATTTTTCCTGTTCTTCCAAAGCCAGTTTGAACCTCATCTAATATTAAATAAGCATCATATTTAGTACATAATTCCCGCACTTTTTGCAAATATCCCTCAGGTGGAACGATAACTCCACCTTCCCCTTGGATAGGCTCTACTATAAAAGCAGCAACGTCTCTACCTTTCAAAGTTTCCTCCAAAGCTTTTTCATCTCCAAATGGAATAGGAACTGTCTCTGGCACAAGTGGTTTAAAATACTTTTGATATTTTTCTCGCCCTGTCACTGAAAGGGCACCCATCGATTTACCGTGAAAAGAGTTTTGGCAATAAACTATTTTGTGCTTTCCAGAGGCAATTTTAGCAAGTTTTAAAGCACCTTCTACTGCTTCTGCACCACTGTTACAAAAAAAACTCCTTTTAAGATTTCCTGGTGTCACTTTTGCAAGATTATGAGCAAGAACCCCCGGCAAATTTCCTATAGCAGCTTGTAGTATGTTAGGCATATCTTTTACTTTTTCTACAGCTTCGATGACCTCATCGGGGTTATGCCCTAAATTTAAAGCACCATAACCTCCTAAAAAATCATAATACTCATTTCCTTCATTATCCCATACTGAAACTCCTTTAGCTCTTACAAAAAGTTTATCAAACTGAAGCATTGAAAGCATGGATACAAAAACTGAATTTATATATTCTTTGTAATTTTCTCTGACTTGATTTTTGTTCAAAGTAAGTGCCTCTTCTAAAGTGATATATTCTGGAATGTCGTCTTTCACTTTCCCCTTTGTTCCTTCATACATTTTTCATCTCTCCTTCATTTTTAATGTCTGTGGTGGTGATGATGGTGATTATGGTCATGTCCACAATGGTTGCAACTATTTTCAGCATATTTAATATTTTCTAATTCTCTTCTTACTCTCTCTTTTATTTCTTTCACATATTCTTGCCTCAGCCTTTTCTGCTCTTCTTTTTCCTCTTCTGTTAAACCTTCTGTTTGCGATTTGTAATAAAGGAAATTTATTCTATCTATCATCTCTCTCGTTATCATCTCTCCACCTCATCGAGTAAACTTTAACAAATATATTATATTCCTTTTTTCCAAAAAACAAAAGAATTTTTATAAATTAATGGATATGACTATCACTTTTATGATATTATAACAATATAGCGGCAAATATTTAAGGAGGTTTTTGTAATGCCTTTAATTTGGATATTTTTTCTAATATTATTGTTTCCCTTTTTAATATTTGTATTTTTCATACAAGCAGCTACTTTTTCTTTTGCAAAATTAGGGTTATCTCCTCAAATGGCAGTTTTTCTTTTTAGCTTATCTTTAATAGGAAGTGTAATCAATATTCCTATATCTCGCAAAAAATTTATAGTACATGATGAAGAAGAGATATTTTTTCCTTTTCTTTTCTACTATCCTCCAAGAGTAAGAGAACAAATAATTGCTGTAAATGTAGGGGGTGCCATCATTCCTGTGCTATTCAGTATATACCTCATGCAAAGAACCCCTCTAATTCCTACGATAATAGCTACTATAATAGTCACAGCTGTTGCCAAAGCATTAGCTAAACCTGTGCCAGGAGTAGGTATTTCACTTCCTGCCTTTATACCACCTCTTGTAGCAGCTGCTGCAGCAATTTTGCTATCTCATAATAATGCAGCTCCTGTAGCATACATCTCTGGAGTTTTAGGCACATTAATCGGAGCAGATCTTTTAAATTTGCCTCATTTTAAAGACCTAAACTCTCATGCTATAAGTATAGGGGGAGCAGGTATATTTGATGGAATTTTTTTAGTAGGTGTAGTAGCAGCTTTATTAGCTTAAAAATACCCTACTTACACCGTAGGGTATTTTCCTCACTTTAAATACTTATTAAACCATTCTGTTATTTCTTTAAGCCTTCCTATCCTATTTTTAGGCTTGCCACTTCTTGAAAGCTCATGATTTTCACCATGAAAAAGTACCAATTTCGATTCCACACCAAAATATTTAAGAGCGCTAAAAATTTGAAGTGCTTCTCCCATCCAGCATCTATAGTCTTCATCTGAATGCAAAAACAAAGTAGGGGTTTTTACTCTATCTGCGTATTTTAAAGGCGAATGTTCCCAATACTTTCCAAAATTATCCCAAGGGGTTCCTCCTATTTGGTCAGGAACAAAATAATAACCTATATCCGTCGTCCCAAATTCTGTTGTCCAATTAGATATGCTCCTTTGAGATACTGCTGCCTTAAACCTATCTGTATGCCCTATTATCCAGTTTGTCATAAATCCTCCATAAGAACCACCTGTTACTCCTACTCTTGAAGAATCAATGTCTTTGTAATTTTCAAGCACATAATCTGTAAATTTCATAATATCTTCATAATCAATTGTCCCATATTTTCCTCTTATATCAGCAAATTCGTTTCCTCTGCCATCGCTTCCTACCGGATTGCAGAAAAACACAAAATACCCTTCTGAAGCCCAGTACTGCATTTCATGGAAGTACACTTCACCATATACTGTTTTAGGACCACCATGTATATTTAATATTGCAGGATACTTCTTGCCTTCTTCATAGTCTATAGGCTTTATAACCCAACCATCTATAAAATGCCCTGGCCTCGTCTCTACCTCTACTCTTTCAAGCTTTGAATGTTTCTTTTCCTCCTGTACCCACTCATTAAAGTCAGTAATCTGTATCTCTTGCCCGTCTTTGTACTCATAAAGCTCCAAAAGCTTTAATCCTCTAAAACCGATAAAAAGAATATTATCGCCACATACATCAAACATATCCACAGATCCATCTTTATCTATCACTTTTTCTATTTTCCCTTCTAAATTTATCCTGTTAAGATAAGCATTGTACCTCTCTGTAGATATGAAGTACAAATAATCTCCTTCTGCTTTAAAACTAAAGCCTGAACCGTATCTCACATCGGAATTTACAGAATTCCCTAAACTCATGTCAAGGTTAGGAGTTATGCACCTTCTTTCACCTGATTCTTCTTCCAAAACGTAGAATTTGCTGTTTTCATTTATACCGTATTTTTTCATATCTGTTCCAGCGCATATTATCTTATCTCCTAAAAAATCCACATACCTATAGGAAAAATCTGAATCCTTATTCACTTTCTTAAGTTCTCCAACCTTTAAATTGTATATATAAACATCACTTGTCAAAGGCATTTTGTCTTTATAACTTTTTCCTATAAACACAGCTTTTGTCTTATCTTTGTTGAGCTTTAAAGAATACACATCAGTGTATTCATCTGTTATAGGCTGCAATTTATTATCACTTAATTTATAAACATAGAGCCTTCCCCTGTCTTTATTGATGACTCCTTCGCCATTCGCCCAAAAAGGAATCTCATCAAATACTTCGTAATCTTTCTCCTCTTTTCTTCTTTCAAGCTCTTTTTTCTTCTCCTCCTCACTCAAACCCTCCAAATCCTTTTTATTCATATTATAAAGTGCAATCAAGAGAAAAGTATCGTCATCAACAGGCAAAATCTCTGTAACCTTTTTAGGTATCACAAAAGCCTCAACAGCCTCTCCTCCGTGTATGTTAATTTTGTAGTACTTTGTAAATTCCTCTCCACTTTCTACCTTCTCTTTGTCCTTTGGATTTCTGCTACCTGCAAAAAGTATGTAATCATCGTCAAGCCATACAAACCCTCTCTCCTCATTAAAGGAAGTCAGCTGAAAATATTTTTTAGTCTTTGTATCCAAAACCCATATGTTAGACAAATACTTGTTCTCCTCAACGTCTATTCTATGTACCACAAATGCTGCGTGACTACCACTTGGAGAAAATTTTAATCCTGATAAAAATTTAAATTTTGTAAAATCTTCTAATTGTAACTTCTCCATTAAAAACGCCCCCTAATAAAATGTTTTCAAAAATATTATAGCACTAAAATACAAAAATTCCTAAAGGCTTTCTCTATACTGCGGCGGAAATATTACACTCAAATAAGAATAGCTGGCAGTATAGGTCTTCATATTGAAGATAACTTTTCGGATATTTTTTAACCACTTTTTAATATCAAACAAAAATTTCTTAATGAGGAAATTTTCCTGTTTATAGAAAATAGCAATGGGCCATCCTTCTATTTTTTCTTTCAAGCTTTCCAATACATTTGCATAAGAAATCCTCTCTTCCTGAGACGATTCGATAAATACAAAAAAGTAAAAAGGAATAAAGATTACTGAAACTATAGCAAGGATAGGGTTGAGATATATTAATACGACTATCACAACTAAAAATCTCAAAATATTAAGAAGAGTTGATGTGAAGAAATAGGAAGCTTTTGCAGACTTTCATATGTCTTTTGAAAAAAATTAGCTGCTACTTCTTATATTCAAATCTACACTCTGCTATAAAATTTAAAATTACTACAATGGTTCTTATTACAAAGAGCGCTAACAAAAGTGATATTAACTTAGACAAAAAGAATTTTGACTGCATTAAGTTAATTATCTTTCGATTAATAAAAGGTACCAAAGCTCCCAGTAAAGATATTGCAGCCCAAAGGATGAGGATATAAAACTAAGGCTTCCAATATGGTCTGGAGTAGTGAAGAATTTTTTTAAGATATACTTTACCCCATAGACCAATCCAGCTCTCTTACAGCCTATATGGTACACCTTTTAAACTATAAATATCTCTCTTTTTAATTTCTCTGGTATTTCACACAAAATTTTTATATAGCTTCTTCTGAAGCCTTCATCTCTTCTTTCTCATCAATCCCATAATTGTACATATAATATAAATACCCTCTTTTATTTAATAGTTCATCCAATGTGCCTCTTTCAATGATTTCTCCATCTCTCATCACAAATATTTCATCATACCTTTTAAGTATCTCTGGGTCTAACTTATGGGTTACAGCAAGCACTGTCGCATCTAAATTTATAAGTATCCTCTCTATATCGCTTGCCGTAACTTTGTCTAAAGCCGCCGTAGCTTCATCTATAAGCAGTATTTCAGCTTTCTTGATTAACGCTCTTGCAATTGCTATCCTCTGTCTCTCTCCTCCTGATAGCTCTACTTCCCCTTCTCCTACTATTGTATCGAGTCCTTTGGGAAGTTTCTCAACAACATGAACTAAACCAGATTGTCTCAAGGCCTCGTTTATCTCCTCTTCACTGCATTCACTGTACAGACAAATGTTATTCTTTAATGTGTCGCTAAACATAAAGACATTCTGCTGTATAATACTAACTTTCCTGTAATAGGAAGCAGGGTCAAATTCTCTTATATCTACTCCGTCAATTAGCACTTGCCCCTCATAATCTGTAATGTGATTTAATAAGACTCTAAGTAGTGTGGTCTTTCCACAACCGCTTTCTCCGACCAACGTATATTTTTTGCCCTTATCAAGTTTTATGTTTATGTTTGACAAAGCATTCCTCTTCCCATCGTAGGAAAAGGTTAGGTTCTTGATTTCTATGGAATTTTTAAATTCAAAAGGCTTATCTCCCTGTGAGACTTCCTCTTTGCTTACGTCTATTATTTCTTTTTGGATTTTATCTGCTATTTTTTCAACAGATTTTATTTTTGTTCCATATACAGATGCAGAAATTAAAGGATTTACTATGTAGTTCATAAGCTGTACAGCGGCAATCATAGAACCTACTGTTATGTAACCTCTTAAGACTAAATATGTGGCTACGAGAATGTTTACAAAAAACATCGCAAATCCTGACACGATAGACAAAGCTCCCTGAAATCCTTGAAATGCATCAGATTTGTACCCCGCCATTTCTGCATCTTTGTTATCTTTTGATGTCATATTGAGGATTTTATTCTCTATGTTAAAGGCCTTTATTACTTCAAATCCCTGAGCCATCTCCTTTATCCTGTTAGTAAACCTCTCAAGCTTTTTAAGGTACTGCCCCTTTAGTTCCTGGTTTATTTTTGTGAAAAGCTGAGGCACAATCACTGGAACCCAGCCAAAAATGAAAATGACTATAGTGAGATAAACGTTTATTCGAAGTATCAAATATAAAGACACGATAAATAGTAAAACGTCTTCCATAATGTTAATGAGACTTGTTAAATAATTACTCTCTATCATTCTCACATCATTGCTAAGTAAAGATATCAATCCTGAACTTGTAATTTTTCTTCTTCTAGAATTTATGAAACTTTCTATGATGGATTGCTTGTAGTCTATCAATACTTTTTTGTTAAAAGCTGATGAAGCTGCTTTTGACAAAGTTTCAGCTGTAAATACTGCTATCAAAAACCCTACTGAATACCATATTAACGTAGAAATGCTGTAATTTAAATTTCCAACAGATGTGTCAACAATTATTTTAAAAAGTATCGCCTGCAGGGCTTTAAGAGCTGACACGAAAATTATAAGTATAACGTTTACCAGAATTAAAAACTTGTACTTTAAGATGTATTTCTTTATCGTCTCCATTTATATCATCTCCCTGGAATAAAATTCTTTATATTTATTTAAAAATTCCTCAAATCTTCCATTTCTCATTATTTGAAAAAGCTTAGTTAATACTAATTCTGTTAATTTGATATTTTTGTCACAGTCTTCTTTATCAATAATAAGTTTACCTTTTTCTATAAGGGATTTCGCAGGACATTTTGTACACCAAAAGCTGGCCACACAGTTTCTGCAATCTTCATGAGTTTCTTTATTTACTGATTGTAACATTTCACTTATTCTTTTGAAACCTGAGTTGATAGCATATATATCATCATATATGTTACCAATTTTGTAGTTCCCCCTACTAATATATAGGGGACAAGGCCATATATCTCCATCGGAATCAATTGTTATCTGGTTAATTCCTGCATTACAAAAATATGAATATCGTCGTTGCGATAAAATACTGTTTGTTATAGTATTTAATGAAATATTGTAGTTATATTTTTCTTCAAAAATATCAGAAAAAAATTTTTCTACTTCATCATCTATTCTATCCAATCCATTTTCATCATCATGTGGTACTTTCAAGTTTTTATCATTTGTTACAACATTAAATACAGAAATTCTTTGAATACCCACTTCATTTTTCAAATGTTCTATAATTTCTGTTTTACTTAATTTTTCATAAGCCTGTTTAGTATAAGTAGCCTGAATAAAACCAACATTTTCTTTATTCCTATTCAGTTTTTTTACATTAGTTACAATAGTAGTATAAGTGCCTCTACCATCTGGATATTTACGATGTACATCATTAATAAATTCTGGTCCGTCGATACTTACAGTAACTTTAATATTATATTCCTCAATTAATTTATGTATTCTTTCGCTATAAATAGTCCCATTTGTTTCCATTAAAAAGTTTACTTTTTTATCTTTAAATCCCATACATATCGTTTCTATTGCATCTACTGCGAGCAATGGTTCTCCACCAAAAAATAGAATAGCTGACAAGTTTGGAAACTTATTTGCAATTTCTTTGCTCAGATTAACAGCTTCTTCTGGTTTCATAACTTTTCTTTTTTTTCCATAGCTACCGTATGATGCGTAACAGTACGAGCATCTTAAATTACAGTCGTTACTAACAATAAGCTTTATAGAAGTAATGGTGCTGGTTGATGGTTCTTTTGTGTAAAAATCATCATTAGGTTTACAAGTATTTTTTATTTTTTCCCATATTTCTTTTTCTTTCTCTGTCAGTGTTTTCTCTTCAGAAATTTTTCCTAAAACATTGACAAACTCCTCTTTTAATGAAAAAAGTTCCATATTAGCTACATTAAATAGTAATCTATTATTTAAATCCACAAAGGAATCTATCCTGGATAGATACAAGACATTTCCTCCCCTTTCACCTATTACATTTTAAAAAGACAAATAAAGAATTTCAATAATTAATATAATTTTTGATTATCATTATAATTTTACGGAATTTGAGGACTTTTAGCTATAAATTTCCTCCAAAGGGCAAAATAACCCTTTGGAGGACCTTTTCTTTAACTAATTTATCTTTACAACACCACATCCGCCAAGCCCGAAGCACCAGTCCATTGGAGACACAGAAGAAAATGTTATTTTACTCATATTTTCACCCCCTTTCTTATGATTGTATAGACTTGTGCGAAATTCAAAAGCCTTCATTTAAGCCATTCCACAGACATACTTTTTTTCTATCACTCTTGAATTTTTTATCTTTTATGTAGGATTTTCCCTCCCATTTGTCGAATTATTATATATACACTATAAAAAATTTTTTAAGAAGGAGGAAATCCTACATGTACCAGCTTCAATCCCCCTCTGACTGATGATGATTATATGGTCTGTGAAGCGGGTATTAAAATGCTTAAAGATGGCAAGCAGTATTTTGATGGTTTTATTAAGCAAAAATTTGTTTGCAAGTTCTGCAATTCTAAAGATGACTCTGCCTGCCCTATAAAGCATCCTAAATATTTTAATGGCAAAAAGCATAGAGGCTGTACTAAGTATGCTATTATATCTTCTGATTATAGGTCTTCTATTAATAGAGACTCCCTATATTTTAAGGCTGTCTATAGACTAAGAATAGAATCAGAAAGATAAATTTAGATTTAAAGCTCTGGATTTTGAAAAAGCTTATGTTAGAAATATTAATTCTGCCAGCAACCTTAATACTTTTGGCCATATTACTTTGCTTACTGTCGCTATTGTAGCTATTAAATTGGGCAAATATGATGAGTTTAGATCTCTTGTTGCTTTAATGCAATCGGCCTAATTTTTACTGAATCTATTTCATGCCACTTTTTAACATTTGGCTTCTATAGGATATTTAAGCCCTCTTTTTGTCTTTTCTTTTCCCTTACCACTTCCTTTATGTTTGATTGCTAGTTTTGATTACTATTATTGTATGTCATACATATTTTGGCTTTTGTTCGTGATTGTTTTAATTAATTTTGCACATCCCTAAATTTCTATGTTGAGCACATCTTAAAACTTTTTTATATTTGTATTTACATCAAAGTTCTAAGATGTGCCTTGGTCCTATACTTTCGACATTTCCCATCACACTAAGACACCATGAATGCAGTAAAAGAGTAACTATGGAAAAAATAACTAACAAGTTCCTCCTCATGCCTCTCCCTACTCCCTTTACTTTTCCTTTTCTTACCTATATAATATATGGTAAGTTAAACAATTTCAACCCGAATTGATTCTGGGTGGTGTATAAAAAAAATGGATGGATTCTATTATGATTTAGAGACTTTTGGAAATGAATTGAAAGATATACGTAAATCTTTAAGGCTTACTCAGAAAGATGTAGCAGATCAAACTCTTGTAAGCACAGATACTCTAAGGAGAATTGAAAATGGAAAGGTTATGCCTAAACAGGAAACTCTTGATTTGATGTCTGTCATCTTTAAAAGAGACTTAAATGAGCTCCTATTAAAGTACAGATTTAAAGATTATTCTTCTTTTTATAAAATAAAGACTTCTATTGAAGATAAGCTTGAAGGTGGAGAATTTGAGGATTTGAAAAAGGACCTCAAAGAGCTTAAAAAAATAATTGATAAAGGGAAAATGGGCCTTTATTACATTCGATTATTGAAGCAACTTCTCTTGTTAGTGGAGTCTGTTATTGAAAAAACTGTAAATAATGATTATGAAAAGGCTTTAGAAAAATTGATTGAAGCTATGAAAGTCACTATACCAGATTTTTCTCTTTCTAACTATACCCGCTTTGTGTACAGCAGTATGGAAGTTAGAATTTTAATGAATATGGCTATTATACTAAGAGAAAAAGAATCATACGAAAAATGTATAGAAATGCTCCTTTTCTGCTTAGAAGCACTGGAGAAAGACAATGTAGAAGAAAGAATTAGGGTATATTACAATCTCTCCTATACGTATCACCTGACTTCCATATATGATAAGGCGCTTTACTGCGCAGAAGAAGGCATTAAAACTTGTGCAGAAAACAAGACTTTAAATGGCTTGGCACTTTTATACTTCAGAAAGGGAATTGCCGAATTTAAGCTTAATAGAGAAAACTACATAGATTCTCTTTTAAAGGCTTTATATCTTTCAGAAATATGTGGGCATGAAAAGTTAAAGAAAATGGTCATAGAAAGTTGCAAGAAAATTTATAATATAGAGCTAACCACATAATAGCAAATCTTGGCAAAAAACGTTCAGTGATGATTTTCTCATGTATAATAGGAACAGGCAAGGTTATATCTCCTATGCTGACTACTAGCTCTGTTTAGTTCATCTTAGTGTGATATAATAAATAAAAGATAAAAACATTTATTAATAAGGTGAGGATTAATAACAATGAGAGATTTGAGTAGTATTAGTAAAGAATTAGAAAAATTGAAATCATATTTGTCTGATAACCCCAGTATAATTGCTTTCTACCTTTTTGGATCTTATGGCACGGAATGTCAAAACCAAAACAGTGATATTGATTTTGCAGTTTTATACAACAAAAATGTCTCATTGAAGGAATAACTTATATTAGAAGTTAAAATAAGTGAAATATTCAAAAGAGATGACATTGATGTAATAAACTTAAATAAAGCTCCTCTAAACCTTCAACACCACGTCATTTATACTGGAGAATTATTATATTGTAGTAATTATGTAAAATTATCAGATTTTAAAGAAAAAGTTTTTAAATACTATGGAGATTATGGCATTACCCTCAAATTCTTTTATGATGATTATTTGGAAGGACTGGTTAAAAAATGACTATTGATAAAGATAAGATAATAAAAAAATAAATATCATCAAAAAAGCTTTAACAAATTTAAGTGAACTTGCCGAACTTATAGATAATGAATTTTCATCAGATTTTAAATATTATGACTCTGCAAAATACAATTTACAAATTGCAATAGAAGCAATGATAGACATTGGTAATCACATTATATCAAGACTAAATTATGAACCGCCAAAAACATATGCTGATACATTCGAAATTCTCACTAAACACAATATTACCTTATGACTCGGTCAATACATATAAACTTATGGCAAAATTTCGCAATAGAATTGTTCATTTTTACGACGATATAAGTAATCTGGAAGTATAGCTTTTGTAATTTTTTATAACTACAATAGGAGTTTGTTGTTCAGCATTACCTGATGGGTTATCGATAAATAAGCTTTCTACGAATTTTTTATCAACCCCTTTAGAGGCACCAATGCAATCAGCACGCTGCAAATCATTTGCATCAATTATAACTGCATCAACTCCCGTTTTCTCTTTTATCCTTTCGCAAACTGCATCGGGGTCTTTAGGTCCCAACACTATGTATCTATGATAAGGGGGCATTGTTCCTGCAATGTCGTCGATTAAAGCAACTTTTCTCCCAGCTATAATAAAAAACCACCCTTTTCTACCCAATAGCTTGCCTAGCCCTCCTATAATAGAAGCAATCAAAATCCTAAACCATCCCACTTCGTTGATAGCACATTGCATTGCTTGAGGAGAAGTAAGACTTCCATTCCTGTCGGTAAACTTACACAGTATCTTTGCAAGGACCCCTGGCTTTATATCTTCGGGAAGATATGCCCTACCTTGTGTTATAGCTACAACGCTTTCTGCAATTGATATTAAATCTCCTGGCTCTGCTATATCTTTTGTGTAATTGTACACAACTTCTACTATATCATCTTTTTCAGTTATAATATGGGTTTTTATTGGTATTTTTCCGTACATAAATTTTGCCTCCAAATATCCTAAAAATTGTAATAATAAAATTTTTAGTAAATATCTTTTATTTTTTTCTTGTTGTGGTAAAATATATTTGTCTTTCATCACAATTATATCACAAATTCATCACAATTATTTCACAACTTATGTTTTTTAATCTAATTTTAACAATTGGAGAGGATAAAAATGTTAAACAAATTGACAAATTTAAAAATTGATTCTACTTCCAGCAATGAATCAATAAAAAATCTTAAAAGTCTTATTGTATTTGAGTTTTCACTAAAAGTACCAACGTATCATGTAGAAAAGCAAAGCACCTCACTACAAATCATTTTTGAAACTACCCCTTTAAACATGCCAGAAGGGAAATATAATGTTTTAGATGGAATAATCTCTCATGTAGAAATAAAAGCCATAGAACAACAAATAGTTGCAGAAATAGCATTTGACTTTCAAACAGATTTTGAAATTGAAATTATTGAAGGTATTCCAGCAAAATTTAAGCTCTATATAAGTAGAAAACCATTATCAGAGATATTGAAAGAAAAAAAAATATTGATTAATCCAGGATTTAAAGAAAAAACTACAAGTCCCACCGGGCTTCTTCAACATATACCAATGATGGCAATAGCAAAAAAACTCCATTTTTTGCTCACGACATGTGGGGCACAAAGTAGACTTTCATGGGAAAAATCCCCTCAAGAAGAAGATTTAGAAAAATTGGAAGAAGGAATTCTTATAGATATATTTACAGAAACTTCTTTAAAAAAAGAAAGTGGATTTAAGGTATATTATTCAGATAGAAGTGAAAAATCTTTAAAACTTGCAAAATACATAAACGAGTCTATGTCTCGTAAACTTCAACTTGACAACCTTGGTATTTACCCCAAATCCTATAATTATAAAGAGAATGTAATACCTATTGGTGTAGTACCTGCAATGGAAAATATAAGACTTGATGATGCCCATTTGAGAGACTTAGATTACAGAAATAAAGTTGCTCAAGCTATATTTAACGGCTTAGTAAAATTTTATGCTGAATAAAATAAAAAAGGGCAGGGCTATAGCACCACCTCTACCCTGTCCTTTAAAAATACGTAGTTTTCTCCAACATCACAGGTATAAGCATAAGCTTCTACTCCTTTACCTACAGCCTCTCTTAGAAACTTCCCAAACTCCGGGTCTTGCTCGTCATTAGGGGTAAAATATTTTATATCATCCATTTGAATTAAAAAAATTACTGCTGCCCTCATACCTTCTTTTTTTACTTTTATAAGTTCTTTTAAATGTTTCCTTCCTCTTTCTGTAGGAGCATCAGGAAATTTTGCAACACCTTCTACTTCCAGAGTTACTCCTTTGACTTCTACATAGCATATCTCTTTTCCTTTTGTAAGTTTTATATCAAATTTACTGTTCCCAAAAGTTTTTTCTTTTTCTACAATGTCATAGCCTTTAAATTCCTCAATAAGCCCCATCTTTATGCTCTCTAAAACTACTTTATTAGGCACTTGTGAATCGATAGATATAAGTCTTTTCCCCTTATAAGCAAAAGCCAACTCGAAGGGTGTTTTTCTGCCTTGCCTATCTCTTACTTCAAGGATAACCTCTGCTCCCGGGACAAATATCTCTTTACACCTTCCCGTATTAGGCACATGTACTAAAGTCTTTTCTCCGCTATTTAACTCTACATAAGCTTCAAATCTATTGATTCTCTTTATGAATTTCCCGTAAACAATTGGATTTGTAATCACCATTTTAAAAACCTCATACAAAATCTTTTTCAGTAATTTCTGCAAAACTTGTAGGGGTTTCCCACAATCTCAATTTATAAAGATAATAGTTATCTCCTTTTAGCACTGGCTCCAATTCTTTCCACATCCACAAAAGAATATTTTCGCAAGTAGTGTTAAATTCTAAAACTTCATTTAAATACTTATGGTCAAGCTTTTTTACAACTTTCTCATTTACTATTTCTTTAAGCTTCACAAAATCTATTATCATTCCTTCCCCGTCAGGCTTCCCCTCAACTGTAACTTCCAGCTTATAGGTATGACCGTGAAGCTCTTCACACTTCCCATTGTAATTTATAAGATTGTGGGCACTGTCAAAAGTAAATGTTTTTGTCACTTTCATTTTTTACACCTCATTGTACCAATTCTCTTTATACAGCTTAACTCCTTCTTTATCAGGCAAATCTCTTATTAAATCTTTAATATACACGTCCCCTTTTTTTATAAAAGGGTTTATATCCGAAAGAGGAATCAACACAAAAGCTCTTTCCCACATTCTCGGATGAGGAATAGTCAACACTTCATCCTTTAATTCAATATAATCGTACAACAGTATGTCAATATCAATAGTCCTTGGACCCCATCTTATGAGTCTTTCTCTTTTTAATTTTTTTTCAATTTCATTTACAACTCTTAATAAGTCATAAGGCCCAATGTTTGTCTCAGCTTCAACTGCAATATTTAAAAACATATCCTGGTTTAAATATCCTACAGGTTTTGTTTCATAAATAGGAGAAAGCCTCTTTAAAATTATGCCTTCCCAGTGTTCTAACTCAAAAACGGCTCTTTTTAGATTTTCTTCTCTATCTCCTAAATTAGAACCTAAAGATAAATACACTTCCCTCATCTTCTCACCATCGCATCAGTCATCTTAGCAACTCTTAACATCTGCTTTACATCGTGAACGCGTACAATATCAACCCCTTTTACAATCCCAACAGCAACTGTTGCAGCAGTCCCTTCCAATCTATCCTCTACATCTAAGTTTAAAACTTTTCCAATCATTGATTTTCTTGAAGTGCCCAAAAGCACAGGAAGTCCTAAAACTTTTAATTCTTCTAATCGATTCATGACCTCAAGATTATGATCTAAAGTTTTTCCAAAACCTATCCCTGGATCTACTACCATCTGACTTTTATCAATTCCTGCTTTTTCTCCCATCTCTATGCTTTTTTGTAAAAAATTTATTATATCCTTAACGACATCTTCATACTCTGCTACATTACTGTTATGCATCATTATTACACCTGCATTGTATTTTGCAACTACTTCCGCCATTTTAGGGTCCCTTTGAAGTCCCCATACATCATTTACTATGTGAGCACCTGCTTCTAAAGCTCGAAGTGCCACATTTGATTTCATAGTATCCACAGATATAATGATATTTGAAATTTTTGAAAGTTTTTCAATGACAGGTATAACTCTTCTCATTTCTTCTTCTTCATCTACTGGAGTATGTCCCGGCCTTGTAGACTCTCCACCTACATCTATTATGTCAGCTCCTTCTTCTATCATTTGAAGAGCTCTTTCTATACCTTTTTCTAAAGTATTATATTTTCCCCCATCTGAAAAAGAATCAGGAGTCATATTTAAAATTCCCATTATGTAAGTTCTTTTTCCAATTTCCAGACTTTTATCTCTGCATCTAAATAACATGGTCTCTCTCCTTATCTTTTAGAGTTTATCAAAGACATTACCTCTGCCCTTGATTTTTCATCTGTTCTAAATATTCCTCTCAAAGCAGAAGTAACAGTCTTAGCCCCCGGTTTTTTGATACCTCTCATTGTCATACACAAATGTTCTGCCTCAATGACAACGGCAACGCCTAAGGGATTCACTGCTTCCATTATTGTATCTGCAATTTCACTTGTCAACCTCTCTTGAAGCTGTGGTCTTTTTGCTAAAATGTCTACTATACGGGCTAATTTTGAAAGGCCTAAAATTCTACCCTTTCTAGGCAAATATGCCACATGGGCAACTCCTATAAATGGCAAGAGATGATGTTCGCACATAGAATAAAGCGGAATATCTTTTACAAGTATTATTTCTTGATGTTCATCCTCCTGAAAAATCTTTATAACGTCTTTTACATCCGTATGAAGACCCGCAAAAATTTCCTCATACATCCTTGCAACTCTATCAGGAGTCTCAAGGAGCCCCTCCCTATCCGGGTCTTCACCTATGGCTTCAAGTATATCTCTTACCGCTTTTTTAATCTTTTCTTTATCTATCATATGTGAAACCCCTTTATTTAAAAAGTCGACAACTTTATTATATTATTTTTATCTCTAAAAAGCCAGTCCTTACAAAAAAGTTAAAAAGCAGTCTTTCGACTGCTTTTCTAATCATTTTTAGGCTTCATCGTCGGGAATAATATTACATCTCTTATAGAATAAGCATCCGTCATAAACATCACAAGTCTGTCTACACCTATACCTAGTCCTCCAGTCGGCGGCATACCAACCTCAAGAGCATTTATAAAATCTTCATCCATCATATGGGCTTCTTCGTCCCCGGCTTCTCTTTGTTTTAATTGTTCTAAAAACCTTTCTTTTTGGTCTATAGGGTCATTTAATTCTGAAAAGGCATTAGCCACTTCTCTTCCGTAAATAAAAGCTTCAAATCGAGAAGTAAACTGCGGATTGTCCTGTTTTCTCTTAGCTAAAGGAGAAATCTCTACAGGATAATCCATAACAAAAGTTGGCTGTATCAAATGCTGTTCTACCAGCTCATCAAAAACAAGCGCTATTACTTCTCCTTTTTTCATCCCTTCTTTTGTCTCAAGGTTTAACCTCTTCGCTATCTCTACTGCTTCTGCATCTGTCTTAACTTCATTAAAGTCTACCCCTACATATTCTTTTATCGCATCTACCATAGTAATTCTCTTCCAAGGAGGTGTCAAATCTATTTCTGTTCCTTGATAAACTATTTTCGTAGTACCGTTAACCTTTTGGGCCACATAGGCAAATAACTGTTCTGTAATTTCCATCATACCGTAATAATCCGTATAGGCTTCATAAAGTTCTAAAAGAGTAAATTCAGGATTGTGCCTTATATCCATTCCTTCATTTCTAAAAACTCTGCCCATCTCATACACTTTTTCAAGACCACCTACAATAAGCCTCTTTAAGTGAAGCTCTAAAGCAATTCGCAAGTACATATCAATATCTAAAGCATTGTGATGAGTAATAAAAGGCCTTGCTGCTGCTCCACCCGCAATAGTATGAAGAATAGGAGTCTCCACCTCTAAAAATCCTCTATTGTCAAGAAACTCTCTTATCGCCTTTATTATTTTCGTCCTCTTTAAAAATACCTCTTTTACTTCGGGATTTATTATTAAATCCGTATATCTCTGTCTATAACGCAAATCAGGGTCTTTTAAACCGTGCCATTTTTCTGGAAGTATTTGAAGAGATTTAGACAAAAGCTTAAAGTCTGTTACGCGAATAGTTATTTCACCAGTTTTAGATTTAAATACCTCGCCTGTAACACCTATTATATCTCCAATGTCTAAAATTTTAAAAATTTCATAATTCTTTTCTCCTACTGTATCATATTTAACATAAACCTGTATCCTGCCATCTCTATCTTGAATATCTGCAAAAGAAGCTTTGCCATGGGCTCTTTTGGACATAATTCGTCCTGCAAGAGCCACTACTTTGCCTTCAAAATTCTCGTAATCGTTTTTAATATCAGAGGATACATTGGTCCTTTCAAACCTGTCAATGCCATAGGGTTCTATTCCCATACTTCTTAAAATATTTAATTTTTCTCTTCTTATTCGCAAAAGTTCATTGAGTTCTTCAGTGTTGTTCCAAATGTTATCATTTGAATTAGACATATTATACCTCCATCACCCTTTATTTGCGTATTTCTAATATTTTTAACTTTATAATTCCAGCAGGAACTTCAACAGTGACAACATCTCCTACTTTTTTCCCTAAAAGCGCTTTCCCTATTGGAGATTCGTCAGATATTTTGTTGTTCATCGGATCTGCTTCTGCTGAACCTACAATTGTATACTCTACTTCTTCATTATAAGATTCATCGTAGACTTTTACAGTACAGCCGATGCTAACCTGGTCAAGTTTTATGTCTTCTTCGTCAATCACTTTTGCATTTTTAAGCATGGCTTCTATGGTAGCAATTCTACCTTCTATAAATGCTTGTTCATTTTTGGCTTCGTCATATTCTGAGTTTTCACTTAAATCACCAAATGCTCTCGCTTGTTTTATTTTTTCTGCTACTTCAGCTCTCTTGACCGTCTTTAAATATTCTAATTCTTCCTCTAATTTTTTAAGTCCTTCATAAGTCAAAATTACCGGCTTGCTCATAGGCGATTCTCCTTTTTATAAAATATTAAAAATTGTATTTTATTCATATGTAGCAATGATAGAATTTATGTTAATATTAATACACAAGCACTGCAAAAGCAGTGCTTGTGTAATTTTCCATGTGGATTATTATAAATCAGTTAACACATAAAGTCAAGTCTAAATTATGCAAATTTCCACTCTTGTAATCTTTTTTTAGCGTTTTTTCTCACAGATTCTATCTTTTCCAGTGTAACTTCTCGCTCGAAGCTTCTAAATCCCGCTAATTTAAACCCATGCTTTTTAGCAAGTTTTGATATCTCATCCACTTGTTCTACAGTCAAATCTCGCCCTAAAGAATAATTCTCAATTCGTCCTTCCATAGCAAGAATCATTGTCTCTGCCATACAGGCATAACTTGTTTTAGGCGGAAAACCAAAATTAAAGTGGAAGTCTACATCCCCAGGTACTTCTACTACTCCACCTTCTATGACTAAGACATCATCTCTTTTATCCGCAACTTCCTTTGACACATCTCTCGGTCTTGCTACATCGCATACAACAGCCCCCGGTTTTAGATATTCGGGTTTTATCACCGTATCTACTGCACTTGTAACAGTGATTATTATATCCGCGTCTTCTAAGGCTTCTTTTACATCTGAAGTGATATGGGCAGACATACCTGTTTTTGTTAAAAGATAGTCTCTAAAATTTTGTAATTTTTCTTTATTTCGTGCTACAAGTGTCATGTACTTTGCATCTCGGGATAAAATTTCTGCACAGACTTTACCTATTGAGCCTGTCGCTCCTATCACAACGACATGAGAATCTCTTACATCTTTGCCCATCATATCTGCGGCTTTTACCGCTCCTTCTATTGCTGTAGCAACTGTATAACTGTTACCAGTAGTTACAGCGATGTTTGAATTTTTAGCAATTGTTATTCCTGCATCTCCTACAACAGAGGTCATAGCCCCCAAGCCGACAACTTCTGCACCCAAATTTTCTGCAATTTTTACTGCTTTTATTATTTTATTTAATACATAATCTTCTGGTAAGTTCAGCATCTGCTCAGAGGTCAAAGGAACCGCCACAAACCAACCTTCTGTTTCAGCATATTCGCTTCTAACTCCAGTTATCTCTGATACTTTCATTGGTGGAAGAAGTCTTGTAAAACCTTCCACAATTCTTTTGGGAAGCTTCTCCATTATTTTAAATTTGCGACTAACATCTTCGTATTCTATAGGATGTATTATAAAACCAAATTTATGCATATTTATTACCTCCCTATTTTTGTAAATATTCAATTCTTGGTTCAAAACCTATTTTATCCAAAAGTTCATCATAATCTTGTGGTGTCATTTCTTCTTGTTTTTTACCTGCTATTGCCACAAGGACTCCTTCCATCACATTTGTTCCAAAAGACCTGCCATTTATGTTGGGGGTAGTAGTAATTAATAGTTCCACCCCCCTCCCTCTCATCATTTCCACATCTTCCTGTGTAACTGTGTTAGTCACAATTATCTTCCCATCTAGCCTTTCAGGCATGTACTTTTTAATAAACAAGTAATCCCCCGCAATTACATCTGCTTCTTTGTAGAATTTTTCGTATTTTTTGCTGTCTATGGTGAGTTGTTTTTCTCCAGTGGGGTATATCATTTCAAAAGGGAGTCTTGCCACAATTGGAACAATAACTAGCGAAAGGGTATATAAAATCGTTAAAGAATGAAGAGGAATAGGAATACCTAACGCAAAAATCATATCTCCTATAATAAGTTTTGCCCCCAATTCAGAAAAAGTTTGAGCCATTCCAAATCTATCCATAGCACTTACAATAAGCACTTTTTTATCTTTCAAATCAACTATACCTTTTTCTTGTATGTATTTAATTACTTTTCTTTCAAGAGTATTTTTAAGTCCTGAACCATCCACAATCGGAGTAATTTTTGCGGCCTTCTTTAAAGGCAAAGCATCTTTTATAACATATCTTTTTTTACCTGCTGAAAGGTATAAATCTATCCCTCCCATTCCAAAAGCATCAACTTTCCCGTCTAGTTCTTTAATGAGTTCAATAGCTTTTTTTAAATCTCCATCAGTCCCTATTCTTTCTATAACGAATTTTTCTCCTAAAATCTCTACTTCTGCCGTTTTATTCCTTGTAGAAGAACCTATACTTATGCTTACAACCTTTTTCATATTTTCACCCTTTCAAAGAATTTAATATTTCTTTCACAATTTGGGGATCAACATATACATCTTCTGTCAAAGGAGAATGTCCAATATTTATAGTTATGATATCTCTGTCAAATATAGCCTCTACCAATTGGCTCCTTTTGTCTGAACCTAAAAAAATTATCACGTCGTGAGATTGAATTTTAGCAATTAAATCCATTACCATGTTAAAAAGCTCCACACCACTCATATTTTCAGCCAAGTTCAATCTCTCTTTTTCAGACAAAAGAAGTGTAAAATTAACTCCCCACTCTCTAAAAAGCATCTCCAACTCTTCCTTATTCTTTATAGGAAAACCTACTACAGCAATATTTCCGCCTTTTCTGACCTCACCTAAACTTTCTAGTCTAGAAACAAAACTTCTGTCAACTTTGAAGCGGGAGGCAACCTCTTGCTGTGAAAACCCATTTTGTCTCATTTCAATTATTTTATCTATTATGCCGTGTAATTTCTCTAAATTTATAGTCTTATCACCAATTTTAATAAATTTCATTTGCACAACCTCCAGTGTGCACATTTTGTGCTCACATTAATTACAATTTTAATACTTTTTTAAAAAAATTTCAATACCAAAAAGAAAAATAATCCAGATAAAATACTTTTCTGGATTCAAACTGTAGACCAACTTTCGAAAAGAAGATATTTTGCAATCGGTGTGACTTGTGACAAAGCGGCAACAAAACTTAGCAAGACCAAAGGTGAAGGCAGGGCCGAAGCCACGGATGGCGGAGGCGGGCACCTTAAGGCATGGATGCCGATTGTGCCCGGTACCCTGCCGGAACCTGAAGGTCGAGTTTTAGTTTTGTCGCTTTGGAACATCGGAGCAACGATGCAAAATATCTTCTTTGAAGATTTTTTTACTTTATCAACAAACTGAATCCACATAAAATACTTTTCTGGATTATTGTCCCCAAAATTTTTCAATTGGTTTTAATAGAGATTGGATTATTTTATTAGTAGGGGTAATTTGTATATTTAAAAGGTAGAGCAAGTTTAATATGTAGCTGACAATTAAAAAGACAAAAAACACAATGACTTCTCTAATCTTTTTTTGTTTTACAAGACCTGGTACTTCAATCAATGATATAATCACAAAAATCAATGTTAGAACAAGTATTTTGAACATAAAATCACCTCGGATGTATAGGCTTAGAAGATAGTCCTGACCTTTTTATAACTGATTTTACTGTTACGTTAAATTTCACATCAGGGTAAATTTTATCCCAATCTTTTTCAACTTCTTTCCATAATGCAGGATTTCTTTTGTGCAAAATGTCTACAAACCCTACTACATCAACTTTGTACTTCTTTTGAAGTATAAAAAGGGCATGTTCTATGGCAGTTTTTATTTTTTGGCTTATTATGGTTTGCAATTTCTCTAGGTTTTCTGGCTCAGTTAAATCATATTTTGTTTCTTGCTCATTTAAATAAGCTTCTACATTTACTTTTATGTCGAAAGAAATATCACCATCTTTTATTTTAGGAAAAATTTGTGTGCGTGCTTTAGTAACTACAAGAGAGATATGGACTTTTTCTCCTTTTAGACCTTTATCCAAAGTCAAGGTACTTCTTTTTAATTTATTCATAAGTGTAGCAACTGCTTTGGTATCTTGTTCTTCTAAAAAACCAATTAATTTGTCATTGTCAAACACTGCAGAGCCAGAGAGTCTAATTCCTGTGGCTTTCCCATCTTTTTTTACAATCACGAGTCTTCCTGTAATAGGCGCTTTTTTAGGAATTTCCAATGTCTCAACAAATTCATTTAAATCAGAAACATAAGAAGAAGCTGTATTTGCCCGATTTGATATGAGTCCCATAACTTCTTTATAAGGATATCTTTCCAGTTCATTAGAGCTGGGAAGATTAAAAAGTTCTTGTATGCTTCCCCCTGTTACAACTAATATATAGGCAGTCCTCCTAAACTCAGGATTTCTCGTCATAAAGTCCAAAGTTTGATATATCCCTGAGCGTGCAAATTTTTCATCTAAAAATATTATTTCGTTATATTGCATAAAAAGACTCCTTGGCAACTCATCATTTAAATTAGCAAAAGCTTTCGCAAAATCTACACCACTGGCCTGAAAAACAGCATAGGGTTTGCCGGCTGCACTTCCTCCTCCCGTACCTCCAGCACCACTGCCACCTGCTGCAAGAAGACCCGGTTTTAAAATTTGTACAATGAGGTGTATCATATCATCTTTTCCTCTTTCTATACCTAAACCTTGTACAAAGGCCAATTGATTTATTTCTCTTTTATCCCAGCATCCTGTAAATAAAAGAGAAATTATAAAAATTAATATTACAAATCTCTTCATCTTATCCTCTTGTATCCTCCTGTCTCACAATATTTTTTCCTTGTACAGTGCGCGGCCTCACTATCTTTGCCCACCAAGGTATTCTTATTAATGCATCACTTAATTCTTGTGTCCTACTTGGAATCAAAGGTGAAAGGTATGGTACTCCAAAAGATTCCAATGACGCCATATGGGCAAGTATCATCATCACCACCATTATTATCCCAAAAAAGCCTAAAGTCCCTGCTGCAATCATTATAATAAATCTCAAGAGTCTAAAAGTTATCGCAACGTTATAAGCAGGAATTGAAAAGGAAGCTATCCCTGTCATTGCAACTACAATCACCATTGCAGGAGACACGAGTCCTGCTTGAACAGCTGCTTGCCCAACTACCAAACCACCTACTATACTTACTGCTTGTCCTACTTGCATAGGAAGTCTTATACCCGCCTCCCTTAAAATTTCAAAGGTTATTTCCATGAATAATGCCTCCAAAAGTGCTGGAAAAGGCACTCCTTCTCTTTGAGCAGCAATAGAAATAGCCAGTTGCGTAGGTATCATTTCCTGATGAAAAGTAGTTTCTGCAATGTATATAGATGGAAATAAAAGAGCAATAAACATCGCAGCAATTCTTAAAATTCTGAGAGCTGATGACAAGAAATATCTCTCATAATAATCTTCAGCAGCTTGAAAGAATTGTACAAATACTGCAGGAACCATTAGTGCAAATGGCGAACCATCAACTAATATTGCCACTTTTCCTTCTAAAATTTCTGCAGTCACCTTGTCTGGCTTTTCAGAATGAGCTATTTGTGGAAAAGGAGAAAAAGGATTATCTTCTATAAATTCTTCTAAATAACCGCTATCAATAACCCCATCAATTTGGACTTTTTTCAACCTTTTCTTTACTTCTTGAACTATTTTCTCATCTGCAATACTCTTTATATAAGCAATAGACACATCAGTTTTAGAATATTTACCTATTTTCATATTTTCAATTACAAAATCAGGGTGTTTTATTCTCCTCCTAAGCATAGAAGTATTTATTCTTAAAGTTTCTACAAAAGCTTCTTTAGGACCTCTTACATAGGATTCTGTAGTAGATTCAGTTACATTTCTTCCTTCCCATCCCTTTGTGGAAATAATTAATGCTTTTTCCACTCCATCAATTAAAAGTATTGTTTCTCCACAAAGTAAGTCATCTACTACGTCTCCAAATTTATCTTTTGTATTTACTTCTGAAGTTGTTATAAAATATTCTTTTATATAATCAAAAAATTGTTGATTGTTGTATATGAATTTATTCAACTTTCTTGTCTCAATCATTATTGGCTCTAAAATATTTCGAGTAATTAACGATTTGTCTGCCATACCATCTATATAAATTAAAAAAGCTTTAACTTTTTTATCTCCTATTCTAATTTGTCTAAAAACTATGTCATTATTCCCTTTTAAAAGCACTTGAAATACATATATATTTTCTTCTAATTCTTTGCTGAGAGTAATATATTGGTAATTTTCTTTTACATACTGTGCATCAGGCAACTTATGGGGCATTTTAAACACCTCCAGATATTATTATTTCAAGTTTTTTTTAGAATATTATGTTGGTTTTAGAGAAATAATAAAAAAAATATGTTTAGGAGTCAGATATGCTTAAAGGAATAAGGCAATATGAAAAGACTTCAGAAAAGAAAATTTCTACAAAACAAATGATATTTTTATTGGTCACAACTGTGATATCAACAGCAGACGTTTTTTTGCCTTCTTTTGTAGCATTAGCCGCAAAGCAAGACTCTTGGATTTCCGTCTTAATATCTTTTGTAACCTCTAGTATTGTATTTGTTTTTTATTATAAGCTGGCAATGCTCTTTAAAGAAGAGATGCTATTTTCCTATGTAGATAAAATAACAGGAAAATTTATAGGCAAAATAATAGCTTCCCTTTATTTATTGTTTATTTTACATGGTATCTCTTTAGTAATGAGAGAATTAATAGAAATTATGATCAATGCTTTTATGCCTCATACTCCCCCAATGGTTTTTTATGTAGTTTTGATAATATCAGTAATGTATACTGTATCAAAAGGCTTTTTAGCAATCGTTAAATTAAATGAACTTTTATTCCCTTTTGGAATGCTCCTCTTAGCATTTGTGATCACTTTGGACCTTCCAAAAGTTGATATGACAAATTTTCTTCCCATACTTGAAAACGGGATAAAACCTCCCATAATAGGTTCAATCCTTATCACCTCATATATACTTGAAACGGTAATAATACTTCTTATATTCCCTCATATCTCTAAAAAAGAAAAAGCTTTAAAAGGAGGGATAATAAGCCTTGGAATATTAGCCCTTAGTATGATGTTGGGAGTTTTAGCAATAGGGATTTTTGGAGCAAAAACCGCATCAAACTTTCAATTTACAGCTTTAGAAATGGTTAGAAATATAAAAATTAGCGATTACATACAGCGATTTGATTCATTAGTAATGGCAATGTGGTTAATGGGAATTTATCTTAAAATTGTAATATTTACTTATCTCTTCGCAAAAGGATTGGCTGAAACGATAAAATCCCCAGATTACCGCTTTATTTTGCTGCCACTTGCTACTTTGTTAATCCCACTTTCCGAAAATGTGTCTGAAAGTTTAGATGGATTGTACACTTATTTTCAAAGATGTTTTCCCTTTGAGGTCTTTTGGTTTGAAGTGTTTTTCCCTATACTTCTTTATATAATCGCAAAAATTAGAAAAATAAAATGAGAGGAATTAGTCTGCATTCCTCTCATAGATTATTCTTAAACCTTCTAGGGTAAGCATATCATTCACTGTGTCTATAGTTTTTGACTCTTCTGCAATCATCTTTGCAAAACCACCTGTTGCTACCACATAAGCGTTTGGGGCAAACTCTTCTTTCATTCTGCTTACTATATAATCCACCATGCCAACATGTCCATATATAATACCTGACTGCATGCTGGACACTGTATTTTTGCAAATAACAGTAGGCGGTTTTGTAAGTTCAATTTTGGGAAGTTTGGCAGTTCTTTGAAAAAGCGCATCGGCAGATATTGCCAGTCCAGGGGCAATTATTCCACCTAAATACTCACAATTTTTAGAAATCGCACAAAAAGTAGTAGCTGTGCCAAAATCTATTACTATGACTGGTCCTCCGTAAATTTCATATGCAGCAACAGCATTTACAATCCTATCTGCACCTACTTCTTTGGGATTATCGTACTTTATATTTATGCCCGTCTTTATCCCTGGGCCCACAATCAAAGGCTTGGCATTGCAATATTTTGTAGTCATTGATTCAAGTGTGTGCATAATAGGAGGTACAACGGAAGAAATTATCACTGCATCTACATCTTTAAGCTTTAAACCATTGTATTCAAACAACTGATTGATCAACATCCCATATTCATCAGAGGTTTTGCTTTTATCGGTAGATATTCTAAAAGAATGTAGAAGCTTTTTCCCTTTATAAATTCCCATTACAATGTTGGTATTCCCTACGTCAAAAACTAAAAGCAAAATCATCACCTTCTTAAAATTAAGCAGGCAAATGCCTGCTTTTATTTTTATTTATCATACACTTTTTTCAAAGACTTTACTATCATTGTTGTCAATATCACAGCTACAATAATCTCAAATATGCCATTTTTTAAAGCTACAAATAATGCAACCTTAAGTGGCAGATATTTTAGAAGCACTGCTAAACCCAAAACTCCAATGGTATTTGTCAACGTGCCTGCAGCTGCTGCAATGCCAAGATTTTTAGTCAACTTATAAGAATAATATGCCACAACTCCTATAAAAATCCTAGGTAATATGGCAATTATAGGGTCAGCAAAAAGAGGAGTGTTTTGCCTTATGAAGCTGGTAAGGCCAAAAATCAAACCTATAAAAGCTCCTACAATAGGTCCTTCTAATACTCCACCTATAATTGCTGGTATATGCATTGTAGTAGCATTAGCAATCCCTAATGGAATGTATCCCAAAATAGTGGTAGATAAAACAATAGATATTGCAGCCAACATCCCTGCTACAGTGATCTGCCTTAAAGAAATCTTCGTTAACTTGCCTTTTTCCTTTTCTCTAACTGCTTTAATTTGCAACTTACTCACCCCCGTTCCGGTTCCTTTTCAGGATACCGTTCCGAACGCCCAACAATATTAAATTTTTATTAGTTGTCAGGTTCGAAGACGATACCCGCAATTTTATTTTACCAAAAAAAGCCTCACTCATCAATAATTTTTTAATTCATAGTCACAAGCACATCTCCCGTGTTTACAGAAGAGCCTTTAGAAACATGTATACTTGCTATAACTCCTTCTTCAGGCGCCATTATTTCATTTTCCATCTTCATAGCCTCTAAAATTACTACGACATCTCCCCGCTTTATCCTGTCACCTTCTTTAACTTTTACATCAAGAATTGTGCCTGGCATAGGCGCAGAAATTACTTTAGAACCTTTAGCCGCCGGAGAAGAAGCTTCAGCTTTTGAAACTGACTGGAAAGTTGCCTGAGTTTCAATCGTTTTAGTTTGTGAAATAGTTGCCCTTTGTGTTATGTTAGAAGTCTCATCCTTATCTTTTATCTCTTCTACTTCAACCTCATATACCTTCCCATTTACTGTTACTTTAAACTTTTTCACAGAAATTCCTCCTTCAGTTACAATCTTGTTCTCATTTGCTCCTGCCGCCCTACTTTAGCCCAAACGGGAACAGTCTCTGGAAGTCTCACTATAGATTTTACGTAAAAACCACTAACATCGGCTTGTAAATATAAAGCTATCGCGGCTGTAATCGCAGCAACAAGCTCAGTTTCTTCTTCGTTTTCTCCACTTTTGTCTTTTTTTTCTTCATTCTTTACTTTTTCTTCCTCTTTACTATTAAAGGTTTTTTTCAAAAAATCCAAAAAACTTTCCATAAAAACACCACCTTACAGAGGTATATTGCCATGTTTCTTAGGAGGCCGACTCTCTCTTTTGCTAGATAACATATCAAAAGCTGATATGAGTCTTGGCCTTGTCTCAGAAGGAAGAATTACATCATCTACATAGCCACGAGCTGCAGCTCTGTATGGATTTGCAAAATTATCTCTGTATTCATTTATCTTTTGCTGCCTCACTTCTGCAGGATTTTCTGCCTCATTGATTTCATTTTTAAATACAATGTTTGCTGCTCCTTCTGGTCCCATGACCGCAATCTCAGCCGTAGGCCATGCAAACACTATGTCAGCTCCTAAGTCTTTGCTGCACATAGCGAGATAAGCCCCACCGTAAGCCTTCCTCACAATCAAAGTAACCTTAGGAACAGTTGCCTCTGAATAAGCGTAAAGCATTTTCGCCCCATGCCTTATTATCCCACCATATTCTTGATTTGTCCCTGGCAAAAATCCAGGCACATCCACTATACTAAGTATAGGAATATTAAAAGCATCACAAAAGCGGATAAACCTAGCCGCTTTGTCAGAAGCATTTATGTCAAGTACTCCTGCTAATACTCTTGGCTGATTTGCAACAATTCCTATTGTCTTTCCATTAAGTCTTGCAAAAACTGTGATGATATTTTCTGCGTACATCTCCTGCGACTCTAAAAATTCTCCATTGTCGACTATTTCTCTTATTAATTCTTTCATGTCATAAGGCTTATTGGGATTATCTGGAATTATCTCCATAAGTCTTTGAGAAACTCTATTGGGATTATCCCCTGTCTCGTATTGTGGAGGATCTTCTAAGTTGTTAGAAGGTAAATAACTTAACAAATTCCTCACCATTTTTAGAACTTCTTCATCATTTGGACCCCTGAAATGAGCAACACCGCTTAGCCTATTGTGAGTTATTGAGCCTCCTAATTCTTCAGGAGTAACTTCTTCTCCAGTTACAGCTTTTATAACTTGTGGACCTGTTATAAACATTTGGCTGGTTTTATCTACCATAAAAATAAAATCTGTTAATGCCGGCGAATATACGGCTCCACCAGCACTCGGTCCCATTATTACCGATATTTGTGGTATTACACCGGAGGCTAAAGTATTTTTGTAAAATATATTTCCATAACCAGAAAGAGCATCCACCCCTTCCTGTATGCGAGCACCCCCCGAATCGTTAAGACCTATTATAGGTGCCCCCATTTTCATTGCCATATCCATAACTTTGGTTATCTTTTTCGCATGGTACTCTCCTAATGACCCTCCTAGCACAGTAAAGTCCTGTGCATATACATATACTAATCTTCCATCTACTGTTCCGTAGCCTGTTACAACCCCTTCTCCGGGATATTTTTGCTTTTCCATCCCAAAGTCATAACACCGATGCTCTACAAAAGGGTCTATTTCTACAAAACTGTCCTTGTCAAGAAGCTTATGTATTCTCTCTCTTGCAGTTAATTTTCCCTTTTCGTGCTGAGCAGCTATTCTTTTAGCCCCTCCACCTTCCAAAACTTTTTCTTTTCTTCTTTTTAGCTCTTCTATCATATCATGGACACTCATAAAAATTCCTCCTTATAGCCCCACTGCAACTTAGTAGTAGCAGTTATTATTAGTACCTACTAAATAATATACCACATACTTTCCAACTGCACAATAAATTTAATCCCTCTGGCAAAGCTCTAAAAGAGCTCCATTTGCGCTTTTAGGGTGCACAAAGGCTATTTTAGCACCTCCAGCTCCATATCTCGGTACCTCATCTATAAGTCTAATTCCCTTTTGTTTTAATTCTTCCAAAGTCTTTTCAATATCATCTACTTGAAGGGCAATGTGCTGTATACCCTCTCCCCTTTTTTCTATAAACTTTGCTATAGGGCCATCATCGGAAGTAGACTCCAAAAGCTCTATCTCACTATCTCCTACTGGAATAAAAGCTGTCTTTACCTTTTGCTCTTCTACTACTTCTACCCCTGTTATTTCAAGACCTAATACATCTTCATAAAATTTTAATGCCTCCTCAATACTTTTAACAGCAATCCCTATATGGTCAATCTTTTTAATCATCTTAAAACCTCCTTACAACACTTAATTAAAAATTTCCTTGTATAAATCATCTGCGAAAGTGTACGGGTCTATCCTTTTGTCTATCACTTCTTGCAATTTAGATATGAATTCCCTATCTTGAATCTTATCAAAAACATTCTTCATTATCCTATTCTTTACAGTTTCAATTATCTCCATTTTCAACCTCTCAATTCTTTTCTTTTGAAAAGCCCCACTTTCTTCTAAATAGCTTTTATGTTGAGTAATATGATCAATAAGGTCAGAAATTCCTTTGTTCTCCTGTGCAATCACTTTTACTACCGGTGGTCTCCATTCTTTCTTTTCATCCAAGTCCAACATCATGTTAAGCTCAACTACTGTTTTGTCTGCTCCTTCTCTGTCGCATTTGTTCACCACAAAAATGTCTGCTATTTCCATGATCCCCGCTTTTATAGCTTGTACATCATCGCCAAGTCCAGGAGCCAAAACCATCACCACAGTGTCAGCAATTTTGATTATGTCAATCTCCGATTGACCTACTCCAACTGTCTCTATAAAAATGTAATCCATGCCAGCTATATCTAAAATTCTCGCCGCCATGTAAGTCCCTTTAGAAAGCCCTCCAAGATGTCCTCGCGTCCCCATGCTCCTTATGTAAACATTAGGATGCTGAGATAAATCCTGCATTCTTATTCTGTCTCCTAAAAGTGAACCCCCTGTAAAAGGGCTAGTGGGGTCTACTGCTATTACTCCTACTTTTTTACCTACATCAACTAAATTTTTAATTAATTTGTCTGTCAATGTGCTCTTACCAACACCCGGCGGTCCGGTAATGCCTATAATATAAGCATTACCAGACTTAGTATAAAGTCTTTTTATTATCTCTTTGGCTTTATCCTCATAGTTTTCCGCATAAGTTATGGCTCTGGCAATAGCCCTTTTATCCCCTTTTAGCAAAAGCTCTTCAATATCACGCATTTTATACCGCCCTATTGACATGTTCTTTTATATACTCAATAACAGCAGAAGTGGGAGTGCCGGGTGTAAAAATTTCCGCTATTCCATGCTCTTTCAAGAAAGGTATGTCTTCCTCTGGTATAACTCCGCCACCTATTACTAATATGTCATCCGCTCCTCTTTCTTTTAAAAGCTTTGTTATTTTGGGAAATAAAGTGTTATGGGCACCAGACAAAATGCTTAAAGCCACAACATCTACATCTTCTTGAATGGCAGCTTCTACAATTTGTTCAGGTGTTTGCCTAAGTCCCGTGTATATCACTTCCATTCCCGCATCTCTTAAAGCTCTTGCAATTACTTTTGCTCCCCTGTCGTGACCGTCTAATCCCGGCTTTGCCACTAATACTCTTATAGGTCTTTCCATATTTATCCTCCTTTACAATATAATCTGTTGCTGATATTCCCCAAAAATAGAACGCAACACATCTGTAATTTCACCTAATGTCGCATATTCCCTTACTGCATCTAATATCCATGGCATCAAGTTGTCGTCTCCTTCTGCAGCTTTTTTCAAGGCCTCTAAAGTCTTTTTCACACTGGTATTGTTTCTCATTTCTTTTACTTTAGCGATTTTTTGTTTTTGCAATTCTTCTACAGCAGGGTTTACTTTTAAAAGCCCTTTTGGCGGCTCCTCTTCAATTTGGAATTTGTTAAGCCCTACTATTACTCTTTCACCAGATTCTATTTCTTTTTGATATCTATATGCACTTTCTTGTATTTCTTTTTGTATATATCCCAAATCAATAGCTCTTGCCGCTCCTCCTAATTCGTCAATTTTCTTTATATATTCAAAAGCCCTCTTTTCAATTTCATCTGTCAATTTTTCAACATAGTAACTTCCGGCCAATGGATCTGGAGTCTCACAAACACCGCTTTCATAAGCAATAATTTGCTGCGTCCTTAAGGCAATTCTCACAGAATCTTCTGTGGGAAGAGCAAGAGCTTCGTCTCTACTGTTTGTATGTAGTGACTGAGTACCCCCTAAAACTGCTGCTAAAGCTTGAATAGTAACCCTAATAATATTGTTGTCAGGTTGTTGAGCAGTAAGAGCAGAACCCGCAGTTTGAGTGTGAAATCTCATCATCATTGACCTTGGATCTTTCGCGTTAAATCTTTCTTTCATTATCTTTGCCCACATTCTTCTTGCCGCCCTAAATTTAGCAACTTCTTCGAAAAGATCGTTATGGGCATTAAAGAAAAATGACAATCTTGGAGCAAACTCATCTACATCAAGACCTGCCTTTATAGCCGCCTCCACGTAAGCTATGCCATTAGCCAAAGTAAATGCTATTTCTTGCACTGCCGTGGCTCCTGCTTCTCTTATGTGATAACCGCTTATACTTATAGTATTCCACTTAGGAACATACTTGGAACAATATTCAAAAATATTAGTAATAAGCCTCATAGAAGGACCTGTCGGAAAAATATAAGTTCCACGAGCTACATATTCTTTTAAAATATCGTTTTGAATAGTCCCATTCAACTTATCTGGAGATACCCCTTGCTTTTCTGCAACTGCAATGTACATCGCAAGAAGTATTGCAGCAGGTGCATTAATAGTCATAGAAGTACTGACTTTGTCAAGAGGAATGCCATCAAAGAGAATTTCCATGTCATAAAGTGAATCTATGGCTACTCCTACTTTTCCTACTTCTCCTTCTGCCATTGGATGGTCAGAATCATAGCCTATCTGTGTAGGTAAATCAAAAGCTACGCTCAAACCTGTTTGGCCTTGCGACAAAAGATATTTAAACCTTTTATTCGACTCTTCTGCAGTTCCAAATCCTGCATATTGCCTCATAGTCCAAAATTTGCCTCTATACATAGTAGGCTGTACGCCTCTTGTATAAGGATATTCTCCTGGAAAACCAATCTTTTCGAGATAATCTATATCACTTATGTCGTAAGGTGTGTAAATCTCCTTAATCTCTATCCCAGACGAGGTTTTAAATTCTTTTTTCCTCTCTGGAAATTTAGATACCACCTTTTGTCTTTGATTAACTTCCCATTCTTCCTTTTTGTTTTTTATTTCCTCTAATTTTTTTTTGTCAATCATAAAACACCCTCCTTTGATTTTCCCCTTTTACATTATAACACAAATTTTTAACAAATGTTTACCTTTTCATTTGAAATTTTTTCCCATAAAAAAAGCGGCCAAAGAGAAAACCTCTTTGCCGCCTATCTAGACATTTCCTCAATAACACTTTTTAATTCTTCTACAACCTCATTAAGCCCAAAATAGCCCTTTTGCATCTTAAGTTTTGCCAAAAGCCTTTGATATTGTCTTAATGTTCCCATTACAATAACGTCAGATTTTTCAACACTCATATTTACGCAACCTCTCGCCACAGCTGCTTCTCCTCCTATAGCTAACATCTCCTGTTTTATTATGTTAGCAGCTGCTGGATGCACATCAAACAGCTTGATAACCCTAAAAACAGCTTTTGGCGACATAATATCTACAGAAATTTCTTCAACCTTTATTTGGCTAAGTTCCTTTTTCGCCTGTGACAAATTTTGTATATCTAATATTTCTTTTTTCATCTACTTTCCTCTACACTCCCTTAAAACAGTCCTGTTATTCTTCCGTTTTCATCAATGTCTATGTTTTCTGCTGCCGGATGCTTTGGAAGGCCTGGCATTGTCATTATATCACCTGTCAAAGCCACAATAAAACCTGCACCTCTTGAAATTCTCAGTTCTCTTACTGTTATTTTAAATCCTCTCGGACGTCCTAAAAGTTTTGGGTCATCTGAAAGAGAATATTGAGTTTTTGCCACAACTATTGGCATCTTGTCAAAGCCTAGTCTTTCAAGGGTTGCTATATCTTTAAGAGCAGAAGCAGTATACTCTACTCCATCAGCTCCATATATTTCTGTTGCAATTATGTGCAATTTATCTTTAATTGGAAGTGTTTCATCATACAAAACGTGGAAGTTGGAAGGTATCTCACAAGCTTTCACAACTTTTTCAGCTAACTCTATTCCGCCCTCTCCTCCTTTTTCCCACACTTCCGCTACCGCCATATCTACTCCTATTTTTTCGCAGGCAATTCTCACTTCATCAATTTCTCTTTCTGTATCAAAGACAAACCTGTTAAGGGCTACCACAACTGGCACTCCAAATTTTTTTATATTTTCAACTTGCTTTTCAAGATTTTCAATTCCCTTTCTTACCGCGTCCACATCTTCTTTTTGCAAATCTTCCTTTTTAACTCCCCCATGCATCTTTAAAGCTCTTACAGTCGCTACTATGACGGCTGCATTTGGTGTTAGTCCTCCAAACCTTGACTTTATGTCAAAGAATTTTTCAGCCCCTAAATCTGCACCAAAGCCTGCCTCTGTTACAAGATAATCCGCCAATTTTAAACCATATTTAGTGGCAATTAAGCTATTGCATCCATGAGCAATATTTGCAAAAGGCCCTCCATGAACAAATGCTGGAACGTTTTCAATCGTCTGCACTAAATTAGGTTTTATAGCATCTTTTAATAAGACTGTCATAGCTCCATCGGCTTTTAAATCCCTTGCAGTTACAGGATTGCCATCTTTATCATATGCTACAACTATGTCGCCAATTCTTCTTTTTAAATCCATCAGGTCTCGTGATAAACACAAAATTGCCATTATTTCCGATGCCACAGTTATTATAAAACCATCTTGTCTGGGATATCCATTTGCTTTTCCTCCAAGTCCTACTATTACTTCTCTTAAAGCCCTATCATTCATGTCCATGGCTCTTTTCCAAGTAATAGTCCTTATGTCAATATTAAGTTCATTTCCATGATGGATGTGATTGTCAATCATAGCAGCTAGTAGATTATGAGCAGCAGTAATCGCATGTAAATCTCCTGTAAAGTGTAAATTTATGTCCTCCATAGGTACAACTTGAGAATAACCACCTCCAGCTGCTCCTCCTTTTATTCCAAAGGAAGGACCTAATGAAGGCTCCCTCAAGGCAATCATAGCTTTTTTCCCTAATTTTGCAAGAGCTTGCCCCAATCCTACAGTCGTCGTGGTCTTTCCCTCTCCAGCAGGGGTGGGAGTTATAGCTGTAACTAAGATGAGTTTTCCGTCTTTCCTGTCTTTAATTTTATCCCATAATGTAAGAGAAATTTTTGCTTTATACTTGCCGTAGTATTCTAAGTAGTCTTCCTCAATGTCTAACTTTTTTGCAACCTCCCTTATATGTAGCATTTTCGCTTCTTGAGCTATTTCAATATCAGATTTCATAAATTTTCCCCTCCAGCTTTTATTTTTATCTCTCACCCAAAATTATTTTTACAAGTGTACCTTTACCTTTTTTACTAAAAATTTTAATATCACCATTGTACAATTCTACAATACTTTTGCAAATTGCAAGTCCCAGCCCTGTTCCTTCTCTTTTAGTTGTAAACAATGGCTCAATAACTTTTTTTAAATATTTCTTCTCTATACCACCTCCATTATCAACAATTCTTATTACTACTCTCTTTTTAAGAGGGTAATATCTTGTATCTAATATTATTTTACCATTTTCCCCAATGGCATGAAGAGAATTTTGAACTATATTTAAAATAAGCTGCTTAAGATGGTTTTTGTCCATTTTTATAGGAGGAACATCACCAAACCTTTTTTCTATTTTAATTTTTTTGCGAACAATTTCTGCTTCAAAAAGAAGTAAATATTGATTTATAACGCCATTTATGTCTATTTCAGTTTCTCCTTCTTCATTGCTTCTAACTATACCAAGGTAATTTTTTATTAAAGCTAATACTCTGTCCACTTCGTCTAAAATAGTCTCATAGTAAGTAGAACTTTCTTTATGTTTAGCTTGTAGAAGTTGTATAAAGCCTTTTATAGAAGTTAAAGAATTTTTTATTTCATGAATAGTTGTAGCAGCAAATTCACCAGCAATTGTGTATTTTTCTGTTTGCTCAATTAATTTTTGATATTTTAAGTCTTCAGTTATATTTTTCACAATAATAGTTTTCCAATGCCTACTGTTTAATTTCCCATACTTAAGCAAAAGCACTCTTTCGTCAAAACTCCCTTTCGATGGGATTACAATTTTTTCTCCATTAATTAAATTATTTTCTGAAGCATCCGGTTTGTATTTTTTTATAATGTCCATAAACTTTGCATTTATGAATTTTGTATATTTAAGGCCAAATAATTCACATGCCCTGTTATTCACATAGACCACGTTAAACCTATTATCAACTATCACAACACCTTCCTCTGTCATATCCATTACGTCAGTTGGATATTTAAAGAAGTTAAAATAATCTTCAGCTTTTCCTTTACAATAGCTTCGCAATTTCACAAACCCCAAAAAAGCTACTTTATCACCACCACTGTTAACTATAGGACTAAATCTTATACTAAAAGACATTTTTATATTGTATTTTGCCGTAAGCTCTATGATAAGACCATCTTCGTATGGTCCTACTTCTTTGTACTTTATTATATGGTAAAAAAAATAATCATAATCATCTATCTCATCAGCGGTATAGCCTAATGTTTCAAGAAGTCTTTTATTTACATGAACTACCTTACCATTTAAATTTTTTAAGACAAAAAAATCGTGTGCATTATCTAAAAGGTTGCATATCCATTGCAAGGAATTTTTATCTGTAGCAAAAGCTTTGTTCACTTTCATGACTGTCCCCCTTTATCTCCCTTATCTTTTGTTCAAAAACCTTAGTCCCACTAATATAATTAGACATTAAAGTAGAAAAATCCTCCTTCTTATCAATAATTTTTTTATTGTTAACTAAAAATTTTTAAAAAAATAATGTATAAGTCCAAAGACTTATACATTATTTGGTATTTTATGCAAACTGCACCCCTTCTATATCCTCTCCGTTAAAGACTTTTTCAAACTCTTCTCCATTAAGCTTTTCTTTTTCAATAAGAGCTTTTGCTACTCTGTGAAGTTTATCAATATTTCCCTTTAACAATGATTCTGCTTTTTTATACGCTTCTTCAATTATTCTCTTTATCTCTCTATCAATTTCTGCAGCTACTTCTTCACTGTAATTTCTTGTTCTTCCTAAATCCCGCCCTAAAAACACTTCTTCACTTTTAGTACCAAAGGTCATGGGTCCTAACCTTTCACTCATGCCATACTCTGTAACCATCTTTCTTGCAATATTTGTAGCTCTCTCAATATCATTTTGTGCACCTGTACTTATATCATTTAGCACTAAACTCTCTGCCACACGTCCGCCTAAAAGATGAACTATCTCATCCATCATTTCAGATTTTGACATGTAATATTTATCTTCTTCGGGAAGAAGCATAGTATAGCCTCCCGCTCTGCCTCTCGGAATTATCGTTACCTCATGGACAGGAGGAGTGTTTGGCAAAAGCTTTGCTACAACAGCATGCCCCGCTTCGTGATATGCCACCAATTTCTTGTCTTTCTCAGACATAATCCTACTTCTCTTTTCAGGTCCTGCTATTACTCTCGTTATAGCCTCTTCCAATTCTGCCATAGTTATCTGCTTAAGCCCTCTCCTTGCCGCTAAAAGTGCCGCTTCATTCATAAGATTTTCAAGGTCGGCCCCGGTAAACCCAGGAGTTCTTCGTGCCAGTACTTGCAATGATACATCTGGAGACAATGGCTTATTTCTTGAATGTATCTTCAAAATTTCTTCTCTTCCTTTTATATCAGGAATACCAACAGTAACGTGCCTATCAAATCTTCCTGGTCGAAGTAGTGCAGGGTCTAATATATCTGGCCTGTTTGTTGCAGCAATCACAATTATACCTTCATTGACACTGAAACCATCCATTTCAACTAACAGCTGATTAAGTGTTTGCTCTCTTTCATCATGCCCCCCACCTAAACCCGCACCTCTTTGCCTTCCTACCGCGTCTATTTCATCAATAAAAACAATACAAGGTGCATTCTTTTTAGCTTGATCAAATAAATCTCTAACTCTCGCAGCACCTACACCGACAAACATCTCCACAAAATCGGATCCACTTATGCTAAAAAATGGTACTCCCGCTTCTCCTGCTACAGCTTTTGCAAGGAGAGTTTTTCCTGTACCTGGAGGCCCCACTAAAAGAACCCCTTTAGGTATTCTGGCTCCAAGCTCAAGAAACTTTTTGGGATATTTTAAAAATTCAACAATTTCTTGCAGTTCTTCTTTTTCTTCATCTGCTCCCGCCACGTCATTAAAAGTTACTCTTTTATCTTTGTCTGTAATCATTCTGGCCCTGCTTTTGCCAAAAGACATCACTTTGCTTCCTCCCCCACCTTGTGCCTGTTGCATAAAAATATACCAAAATATGATGAAAATTACGATTAAAAAGAGAGAAGGAAGCATTTGTACCCACCATGGCGGGCCTACTTGCGGCTCACTTTTAAAATCCAGTTTACCTTGTAAAATGTAAGGATTTACAAAACTCATAAAGTTAGTTACATCTGGTACACGGCTCTTAAACTCGGTACCATTTTTTAATACACCTTTAACATCATTACCTACAAGGGTAATGCTTTTTACTTGATTGGCATCAATGTATTTTATTAGCTGTCCGTAATCAATATCGGTTATTGGTTCGGCGCTTTGAGAATACAATTGTACCATTGCGTAAATAGCTATAAATATTAATAAATAGAGCACCATGCTTCTAATTATCTTGTTATTATTGTTCAAATAAGGCCCCTCCTTCAAACAAGTCCAACTACCTTTAATCTATAATATCATATCTCCTTTAAAAAACCAAATCATTTGTACAGCTCTGGCTTTAAAACTCCTATAAATGGGAGATTTCTGTATTTTTCATCAAAATCTAATCCATAACCAACTACAAATTTGTCAGGAATTTTAAATCCACAATAATCTACTTTAACGTCTGCTTCTCTTCTTTCAGGTTTATCTAAAATAGTGCAAATTTTTAAACTTCTAGGTTTTCTTTCTAATAAAGTCTTTCTTAAATAAGAAAGTGTTAAACCGCTATCTATAATATCCTCAACTATGAGCACATCTTTCCCTTCAATGTTTATGTCATGGTCTTTAATTATTTTTACTATTCCAGAAGACTGAGTAGAAGAACCATAACTGGAGACTGCCATAAAATCTATTGATAAAGGTAAATCTATTGCTCGAGATAAGTCTGCCATAAACATTATTGCTCCTTTTAAAACCCCAAGGAGGACAAGGTCTTTACCTTGGTAGTCTTTTGTAATTATTTGTCCTAACTCTTTCACTTTTTCTTTTAATTGCTCTTCCGTAATCAAAATCTCCTGTATATCTTGTGTTGGACTCGACATAAATTTAACCTCCTCTTTTTTATTTTATCCTTTGGTATACTCTATCACAAGGACATTTTTTGTATTTTCATCTACTTTAAATTTATCACTCATTCTATAACCTACAACCCACACAATTTCATTGTCTATGGCTAATAAAGGAATGCTATCTCTTATTTCGCGGGGTATTTTCTCGTCAATAAAAAATTCTTTTAATTTTTTACTCCCCCCCAGGTTAAGAGGAGAAAAAATATCCCCTGCTTGCCTATTTCTAACTACCACATCTTTCTGTATTTTATCATAGTCAAAAAATTTCGTGTATTTTCCCATATTAAGTTTTTTTATTTCTTCAATCCCTAAAACGGTAGTTTTAAATTGCCCAATACCACATATCTTAGTAATTCCAGGAATATTTAATTTTGCCCAAAAAGTCTTGGCCTCTTTTTCTTTTATTTTTCTCATTATAAGATTATTATAGCTTTTTAAAGCTTCAATTTCAAAGGGTAAATCAACTTTTGAGGAAGTTGGTTTGTCTAAAAGGCTTAAAACATCCTCTATATGGATGTATTCTAATCCATAAATATCTCCTTTTAATTTTTGGTACATAAGCCTAACTAAGCGCCGCTGAATAGCTGGATGCTGTGCCCTCAGTTTTTTTATATCAGCAAAAATTTCCTCTTGATTAAAATAGCAAACCTCATTAAAAATCTTTTCACACTCTTTTTCTAAATAGTCATTCTCCTCTAAAATAATTTTTGCCATCCTGTAGATATTCTCTATTATATCTACTTCAAAAGTTTCATTTATATAGGGAATTAATTTAAGTCTTACTTTATTTCTCTTATATAAATCTTCATAATTTGTAAAATCTATTACCGGCTTTAAATCTTTTTCCTTGATGTAATTCTCTATTTCTTCCCTTTCTATTTCAATGAGAGGCCTTATTATATTTCCATTTACCGGTTTTATTCCAATGAGGCCAGCCATTCCAGAACCTCTTATTAAATTTAAAAAAACCGTTTCCACTACGTCGTTCTTATTATGGGCTACAGCTATTTTATTACCTTTAACTTCTTTTAATACTTCCTCAAAAGCCTGATACCTCACATATCGACCAGTCTCTTCTTCCGAATATCCCATTTCTTTGGCTATTTTTTTTACATCCTTTTCAAATAAAAAAAATGGGAGTTTCAGTTTGCGGCACATATCTTCAACAAATTGCGCATCCCTTTTAGCTTCTTCTCCTCTTATCATATGATTAACATGTACTACATACAACTTAAGATTAAATAAATCTTTTAAATTGTATAAAATATCCAGCATACACAAAGAATCAGGTCCACCGGAAACCCCCATTACAATTTTATCATTTGCCTCAATCATTTTATACCTTTTAATTGTTGAAATAACCTTATCAATCATTTCTTAACCCCTTATAGCGATATATACTCATGTTATATAATGATTATATAATATCCTCCTTTTTAAATCAAACCCAAAAAACCCCTCCACAAAAGTATTCCTTTATCGCCTCGATATATTGTCTCCACATTGTGGAAGGGTTATTCCAATTTATTAACTTTTATATTTTCTTCCATACCTTTAAAACCAAAATTGTCATATCGTCCTTTGGCGTATTATTACACAATTCCAAACATTTTTTCATTAACGCATCTGCCATATCCTGAGGATTTCTCGTGTTGATTTCACTGATTAACCTTGAAAATTCTATTTCTTTATCCTTCTCAAAACACTCCAACACTCCATCAGTGACTAAAATCACAAAATCTCCATCTTTTAATTTTCTTTCATGTATATCTGCCTCTATATCTTCCAAAATGCCAATGGGCAGAGAACTGGATTCTATAATCTCAACCTCATTCCCTCTTTTTATAAAGGTAGCACAAGAGCCAATTTTTATAAATTCTGCTTCTCCAGTGAACTTGTCCAGAAACATTATATCCACAGTAGAAAACATTTCTTCTGCAGACCTCAAAGCCAAAATAGAGTTTAATGTTTGAATAACTAAATGTTTATCAAAGCCTGCCTCTATAAATTTCTCCAGCAAAGAAATGGTAGTAGTGCTCTCTGCAGCCGCTTTATATCCAATCCCCATTCCATCGCTTAAAGCTGCCATATATTTTCCATCTTCTAAGTCCATAAAAGAATAAGTATCTCCAGAAATCTTGGCTTTTGACTTGCTAACTCTGCTTATACCCGTTAAGACTTGCAAGCTTTCTGCTTTTGTAAGAGTAAGTACACATCTTCCATTGTGGTCTATAGAGCATAACCTACTTTTTCTCTCATATCTTTCCCCCATAATTTCAGATACAATAGGGACAATCTTTTTGTCGCATTCCTTAGCAAAACATGCCTTTTTATATATTTTTACGTTAAAATTTTCGTCTCCTGTGTCATAAATTAGCACATCCTCCACAGGTATGCCTTTTTTGTCCAATTCTACCATCATTATTTGTTCTAATTCATCTTTAAAAGTGACATTCATGCCAATATCACTAGCCATATTAGATATTGCATCAGCAACTCCTTTTAACTGAGTAGCAATAAGTCCTTTAGCATCTTTTAGCCTTTCTCTCCACTGCATGCTTATTTTGTAAATGCCTAAGTAATATTTAGTTGTACTCATAAGTTCAGAAAATCTTATACATTTTCTATACAGTTTATTGTCCTCAATACTACTATTTTTTTCAAGATGTTCTATCAACTCAAACATGCTTTTATAAGTATTGTAAAACTCCTTGTCCCAACAAGTTTTATACATGACACATTGAGTACAGGTCTTATTAGCAATTTCCTCAAACAAATAAGAAATATCTTTGTGGTCTAATACCTTTTCATTTACTTGTTTAAAACTTTTAGAGAGCTCTTCAAATACTTGAGAATACTCTTTAAGTTTGCCTGTCACTACTTCTTTTAATTTTTCATTGTAATTTCTGTTGTTTAAATTTTTATTACCCTTTACTATTTCCTCCGCCTTTACTATGTACTTCTTAGGAAGTGCTACAAACATTAAAGAAGCTAACACAATATCATAAGGATTTACAAGCATATCCACAGTTGAAGTTACATAAAATGTAATAATAAAAATGGCAGTTAAAAAGCCTATAATAACTCCAATTCTATGCAATTTTTTCAAACTGCCGGCCAACAAGCCTGCAAATCCAAAAAGCCCTATGGAGACTGGCATTTGGAAAAAAGATAAGCTTCCAAGAAGCCCCATAGTTGTGCCGATACTTGCTCCTACTCCAGCCCCACCTATATAAGAGGCTAAAAGTATTATAAATATCCCTAATATCCCATTGAGAGTAAATTTCCACACATTCAAATGATTCATTCCTAGAATAAATAGCCCTATAAATATACTCAAAGATATCAACTCTTCATTGGAAACAATTTTTCTGTTTATATTCAAAATAAATGAAACAGCGTGGTTAAAAATAAAAACCATTAACATTGCAGTGACAGACTCATATAGGCTCATCATAATGTCAAAAAGCAAAAAGCCATAAATATAGCTGAATATAAGATCTGCGCTAAAAAGAGAAATAAAAGTAATGAAAGAGGTTTTAATAATATTTTGAGGTTTAATTTTTAGAAGCCCTTCTAATAAAAAGATCAAAACAAGCGCTAAAAGGTATTTAAAACTATTGACATTGGGTAAAGTTAATATTCCCAACCATACTCCTATTCCTGTTAAAAGATATCGCTTTTTATACATTAAAAGTGTTGCAAAAAAAGCAATGCCGAAAGGCAAAAGACTATTGAAAATAACAGCTCGCCCTATAAAAAAGCTTATAACTGACAATAATATAATCTGTTGAATGTTTTTAGAAAGATTTTTTTGAGTATTTTCTGTCAAGGAAGTTTTTATAACTCTTTTATAAGGTAAAATATTTATATTTTGCATAAAAAAACCACCACCTCTTGTTTTTTTTCTAAATTATAACATCATGGTGATGGTTTTATTTGTTAATTTTTGCTATATATGTAATTTTTCTTTCGACATAAAAAATAATGTCGCACCCTTGTGCGACATTTTATTTCTTAACTTAAATGGTGACCCCGACGGGATTCGAACCCGTGTTGCCGCCGTGAAAGGGCGGTGTCTTAACCTCTTGACCACGGGGCCACAAAAGACATTACTTATTTTATCATATTTTCATGTCTTGTCAACAATAAATTTTTCCTTAATAATTGTCATTTTTTAGATATAAAAATATCTGTACTCTCTCCCTGTTTTATTTCTCCTATTAAAGCATATTCGACTTCTAAATACTTTGCAATATCTTCAATGCTTATATTTGCTTCATGATGGCTTCCTCTTTTCTTATGCCTTTCAGCAACAACTTTTCTCCCATATTCGTTTAATTCGGATATAAGAATACTACCGCCTTTTTTACAGACCCTCACCATCTCATCCAGTACCTTTTTATAGTCCCTCATGTGATGCATGGCATTGTATGTAGCCACAACCTCAAAGGTTTCATCTAAAAATGGAAGATTGTGAGCATCTCCCTGAAGTAGCAAAATATTTTCCAAAGTTACACTTTCTTTCAAAAGGTCTTCTGCTCTTTTTAAAGCATCTTTACTCTCATCAATAGACACGACTTGATATCCGTATTCAGCCAAAGCGGCTGCCATTCGTCCCCGTCCTGTACCAATATCAAGAGCTTTTCCACTTCCTCTGCCTAACATTTCCACAGCTTCTTTTACATCTCTCTCCATAGTTTCACCTCAAAAACTTTTTTTATTTATTATCTCTCTTTTTGTACTTTAATAAAACGCAAAAACATGCTATACTAATTAAAGTACTAATAAAATCACTCCTCTATAATAAATGCGGTATTTTTATACCGCATCCTTTTTGAACTAATATATGCCCCCGTATGGTATAGGGTTACGTTAAAAGTATATCACATTCTCTATGTAATGTAAATACAGAATTTCAGTGTGTTTCTTCTGAAGAAATAATCGGTTGAGACACTTTTCCAAAATAATTTGTCCCCCATACTCCTATCAATATCATAATAGCTCCTATTATATGATACCAATAAAAAGCTTCACGTCGTATGGTGATCCCCGCTATTACCGAAATTACTGTGGTCAAATTCGCAAAAACTGAAGCTTGAGATGCAGGCAATTTTGAAAGAGCGTAATTGTTTAAAAAATACGCTACAACAGAAGATAAAACACCTAGATATAGCACAGGAATAAGTACTCTGTAATCAGTTAAATCCCTGAAATAGTCAGAAATAGGATGGCCCTTTGCTAATCTATCAATTAAATTTAAAAAATTGAAAGAAATTGCGGCAAACCACATCATGACAAAGGTTATCTCAATAGGTGTAAATTCTAAAGAAGACTTTCTTGCTAAAATACTGTAAAAAGCTGCAGATAAGACTGCTCCTAAAAGATATACAAAACCTATAATTGACGTATTACGGCTTTCAACACCTGTCATAAAAATTATAAAAGCAACTCCTGTAACAGACAAAAGAATAAAGAAAAGCTGATACAAAGAAGGCCTTTCCTTTAAAAATACCGCCGCCAAAGCGGTAACAGCAACAGGAATCAAAGCTATCATCAAACCAGAAAGAGAAGAGGATGTATATTTTACACCATATGTTTCAAATATAAAATACACAACAGGCTCTGATAGAGACAATAAAAACAATGGCCATAGATTTTTACCTCTATAATTAAGTTTAATAATTCCAAATATCCACAAAAGAGTAATCATAAATGCTGCAAGTAAAAAACGATAGGCTATAAGTTCCATAGGAGAAGCTACATCAAGCCCCATAGAGGTAAACATAAAAGAAAATCCAAAAATTGATGCCATTCCTATTCCCGCTAAATAAGGATAATAGGCCTTTATCCTCTCCAATTTAACACCCCAGCCTTTTTTAAAGCACCGAATATAATTATATAACACTTCCCACAGAAATTAAAACATTTGTATCAACCATTATTCGCATGGCGTTTTCCCCACATTTCTTTTCTGATCTCTTTAACCAAGTCCACTACCTCTTGTTCATTTTTCAAACCAGCTTTTTCTGCTTCTCATTTAAATTCATTTTGTATCTGGCGAAGAGCAAACATTGCCGAGTTTTCTATAACAATTTTCCCGTTTTCTTCAATAAAAACTACTTTATCCCCCTCTTTAAGGTTCAATTTCTTGCGTATTTCTTTAGGAATTGTAATTTGACCTCTTGTTGTCACTTTTGCTAATTCCATATTATCCCTCCTTTATGCATTGAAAATAAGATTTTCCTTACTTTCATTGTATCTCAAATTCCATAAACTATCAACCTTTTAACTTTCTAATCCCTTCTAAACAATACCCAAGGCTAAACCATTCACAGTTACTGCATATCTTTTCCATTTTTTCTTCAGTCATTTTCTCTTTAATTCTATTTGTGACTTCCCTATAGCTCAATATCTCCCCTGGCCTTATATCTAAAACTTCTAAAACTGCCCTATCTTTTCCTTTTACACTTCCTGGATACTCTTCCTGTGTACATTCTCCATTTACATTGTTTGGACACACGCTGCAAATGTTATCCACACTATCCACAGCTTTTATCAACATTTCATGTTCATTATTCAATTTTCTAATAATTTCATCCATATTTTTAACAAATTTTTCATCATAACCAAGTCCTCTAAAGCCCAACACACACAAAAAGTGATGTCCTCTTATCTCCATTTCAATCTCTCCTCATCCCATTATTACAACAATAATTATACTGCTAATTTGAACTGTAACCTAAGAAAAAAAAGAAATTTACATCCCTCAGTTTATCACAATAATAGTCATAATTTCTTCAATTATAGAAAATAATACATTTAAAGGAGTGATTGTATGATTAAAAAACCAAAAAAACCTCACAAAGTGCCAATAGAAAATCACAAAACTGCTTCCTGGGCAAATATACAAAATGTAAAAGAACAATCAAATGTGCCTATCCCAAGTGAAAATGAGGTAATAAATGCAAAAGAATGGGTAGAAGAAAACAAAAAATAACGATTCCGGGCATACGCCCGGAATCGTTATTCTGCCAGCCTTCTATATCTTTCATATCTCTCTTTTGCAGTATCTTCTGCCTTCTGATAAAGTTTTTCCGCAATGTGAGGAAATACATTTTTAAGTGAGGAATATCGTATCTCCCCCTCAATAAATTCTCTGAAAGATTTTGTCGGCTCTTTAGAATCAAGTACAAATGGATTTTTGCCTTCTTTTTTAAGCTCTGGATTAAATCTATAAAGGTGCCAGTAACCAGACTCCACTGCTTTTTTCTCCTCCATTATACTTGTTCCCATGCCTGACTTTATGCCATGGTTTATACAAGGAGCGTATGCTATTATAAGTGAAGGCCCTTTGTATTTTTCTGCCTCCACAAAAGCCTTTATCGTCTGGTTCATATTTGCTCCCATTGCAACTTGCGCCACATACACGTATCCATAGCTCATAGCCATCAAGCCTAAATCTTTCTTGCTTGTCCTCTTACCTGCTGCCGCAAATTTTGCAACTGCCCCTAATGGCGTAGATTTTGAGGATTGCCCTCCCGTATTAGAATACACCTCTGTGTCAAGCACCAGTATATTTACATCTTCTCCTGATGCTATAACATGGTCAAGCCCTCCAAAGCCAATGTCATACGCCCATCCATCTCCCCCTATTATCCACTGAGATTTTTTTACAAGAAAATCTTTTTTGTCAAGTATCTCTTTTATTATCTCATTCTCTGTATACCCGCCTCTATTTATAATATCCAAAATCTTTTTAGAAGCAATTTTAGATTTATCTCCATCCTCCATCCCATCAATCCACTCTTGGAATGCAGCCTTTAATTCATCGTCAATAGGGATATTTATAGCTTCTTTCATCAAATCTCTAAGCCTTTCCCTTATCTGCTTATTTGCTAAAAACATGCCGTAACCAAATTCGGCATTGTCTTCAAAAAGTGAGTTAGCCCAAGCAGGCCCTTTTCCTTCTTTATTAGTAGTATAAGGAATAGAGGGTGCACTTGCCCCATAAATAGATGAGCAGCCTGTGGCATTTGCTATCATCATCCTATCTCCAAAAAGCTGTGTTAAAAGCTTTATGTAAGGAGTCTCACCACAGCCGGGGCATGCGCCACTGAATTCAAACAGAGGCTTTGCAAATTGACTGCCTTTTAAAGTTGTCTTATCTACTAAATTATCTTTGACATCAAGAGTTACAGCATACTCCCAATTTCTCGCTTCTTTTTCTATTTGTTCTTCAGCGGGTTTCATTATAAGAGCTTTTGTAGGTGCTGGACAAACATCTGCACAATTGCCGCATCCTGTACAGTCTAAAGGACTTACCTGTATTCTATACCAAAGCCCTTCTAATCCTCTTCCTATTGCTTTTTTCAGTTTAAAAGTTGGAGGCGCTTTTTTCATTTCTTCCTCCGTTAATAAAAATGGCCGTATTACTGCATGAGGGCAAACATAAGAGCACTGGTTACACTGTATGCAATTGTCTATCTGCCATTCGGGTATCAATACTGCAATTCCTCTCTTTTCATAGGCAGTTGTGCCAGTAGGAAATGTGCCATCTTCCATGCCGACAAAAGCACTTACAGGAAGGAGGTCTCCTTCATTTCTTTCCATAGGTCTTTGTATATTTTTAACAAAATCAGGCTCTGGCTTTACAATTTTTTGCCCTTCTTTTGCGTTTTTCCACTCCTCAGGCACTTCTACTTTTACAAGAGCTTCTGCGCTTCTGTCAACAGCCTTTAAGTTCATATCCACTATATCCTGACCCTTTTTGCCATAGGCCTTCTGTATAGAATCTTTTAAATACTCAACTGCTTCTTCAAAAGGTATTATATTTATAAGTTTAAAAAACACTGTCTGCATTATCATGTTTATTCTGCCACCCAAACCTACTTCTTGGGCAATTGATATGGCATCTATTGTATAAAAATTGATATTGTTTTTAGCTATATATCTTTTCATTGAAGCAGGTAACTTCTCCTCCAGCTCCTCTTTACTCCAAGGACAATTTAATACAAAAGTCCCACCATGTTTAAGTCCTTTTAAAACATCATAATTGTAAATAAAAGACTTATTATGACAAGCAATGTAATCAGCATGATTTACCAAATAAGAAGATTTAATCGGCTTTTTACCGAACCTTAAATGGGAAATAGTGGTGCCTCCTGATTTTTTGCTGTCATACTGAAAATATGCCTGCACATACAAGTCTGTGTTGTCCCCAATTATTTTAATAGCCGATTTATTTGCCCCAACCGTTCCATCAGAGCCTAATCCCCAAAACTTGCAGCTTACAGTGCCAAAAGGTGTAGTCTCTACAAATTCACTTTCTTCTAATGATGTGTAAGTCACATCGTCTAAAATTCCTATGGTAAAACGGTCTTTGGGGGAGTCCTTTTTTAAATTGTCATAGACTGCAATAATCTGAGAAGGAGTTGTATCTTTTGAGCCCAGACCATATCTACCTCCTACTATAACGGGCTTTTTGTCTTTGTTATAAAATAACTTAGCCACATCAAGGTACAAAGGCTCTCCTATTGAACCCGGCTCTTTTGTCCTGTCTAATACGGCAATCTTTTTAACTGTATCAGGTAAAACCTCAAAAAAGTGTTTTTCAGAAAATGGCCTGTAGAGATGTACTTTAATTAAACCCACTTTTTCTCCTTTTTTTGTTAGATAATCAATCGTCTCTTCTATCGTGTCACAAACAGAACCCATAGCTACAATTATATACTCTGCGTCCTTTGAACCGTAATAGTCAAAAAGGTGATATTCTCTTCCAGTCAGCTCTTTGTAACTCTTCATGTAATCTTCTACTATGTCAGGAACCTTTTCATAAAATTTATTAGTAGCTTCTCTTCCTTGAAAATAAATATCGGGATTTTGTGCAGTACCTCTTACAACAGGATGTTCAGGATTTAACGCTCTTTCCCTAAACTCTTTAACTGCTCTTAAATCTAAAAGTTTCGCAATTTCCTCATATTCCACCACTTCTATTTTTTGCATCTCGTGAGAAGTCCTAAAGCCATCAAAAAAATGCAAAAATGGTACCCTAGATTTTATAGCAGAAAGATGAGCTATAAATGCCATATCCATGGCTTCCTGTACATTGGCAGAACAAAGAAGTGCAAAACCTGTTTGTCTTACTGCCATTACATCCTGATGGTCGCCAAATATAGAAAGTGCATGGGCAGAAATTGCGCGGGCACTTACATGAAACACCCCTGGTAAAAGCTCTCCTGCAATTTTATACATATTTGGTATCATTAAAAGAAGCCCCTGTGATGCGGTATATGTGGTTGTCAAAGCGCCTGCAGTTAAAGAACCATGGGCAGCACCTGCAGCACCTGCTTCTGACTGCATTTCAACAACCTTCACAGGTTGTCCAAATATGTTCTTTTTTCCGTGGGCAGCCCATTCATCAACATTTTCAGCCATTGGAGAAGAAGGCGTAACAGGGTAAATTGCTGCAACCTCAGTAAAAGCATAAGAGGCATAAGCAGCTGCTGTATTTCCGTCCATTGTGGCCATTTTTCGCATAAAATAATCCTCCTTAACTCTTAACATGGTTTTTCTATCCAGATATATTATTTCATTAAAAAAGAATAATCATGCATCTAGACATAGAAGATAATTTTAAATATTTGTCTTCAGAGTTTTAATGATAGAACAGGTTCCTTTTTGCCTTTATAAAAAATATAGTCCATTAAAATTTTTTTGTAATGCAAGAAGGAATTTGTACAAATATATAGAATATATTATGTAGTAAGATGAGTGTACAAGTAAAGGAGATGTCCATTATGGAAGGATATATGACCGCTGTTGTTAAACAACATCCCAAAGAAGGTGCAGATATAATAAAAAGAGAAATACCAAAAATAGGACCTGATGAGGTACTAATAAAAGTCAAAGCCACATCTATTTGCGGCACAGACGTTCACATTTACGTTTGGAATGAATGGGCAAAAAGCCGGATAAAACCACCTAAGATAATGGGACATGAATTTGTAGGAGAAGTTGTAGAAATAGGAGAAAATGTAACCTCAGTAAAGGTTGGAGATTTAGTAAGTGCGGAGACTCACATAGTATGCGGAAAATGTAAAGCTTGCAGAACAGGAAATGCCCATATTTGCGAAAATACGCTAATACTCGGTGTTGACACAGACGGTGCTTTTGCAGAATACATTAAAGTCCCTGAAAGCAATGTATGGATAAATGATAAAGACATACCTTTAGAACTTCTCTCCATACAAGAACCCCTTGGAAACGCCGTTCACACAGTGTTTTCTGGAGAGGTAGTAGGAAAAACTGTCGCTGTAGTAGGTTGCGGCCCTATAGGGATGATGGCAATACCACTTCTTAAGACAACAGGTGCTTCAGCTATATTTGCAATAGAACCGGTAGAATACAGAATGGAACTTGCTCATAAATTAGGTGTAACACGAGTTATAAACCCACTTGAAGAAGACGTCGTCAGTATAATAAAAAGTGAAACAGAAGGCTACGGTGCAGATGTAGTATTGGATTTCTCTGGAAGCCCCACTGCAATAAAACAAGGACTTAAATATATCGCAAAAGGCGGAAGGATGTCTATTTTGGGTCTTCCTGACAATGAAGTTCCTATAGACATAACGAATGACGTCGTTTTTAAAGGCATAACAATAAACGGCATTACAGGAAGGCGAATGTACGATACCTGGTACAAAGTAAAGGGTTTATTGCGCTCTGGCCTTAAAGAAGCATTAAAACCAATAATTACTCATACCTTCCCTCTTTCTGAATATGAAAAGGGCATGGAACTAATGATAAAAGGCCAATGTGGCAAAGTTGTATTATATCCATAAACAAAAGGAGGTAAAAAAGATGCCACTTACAAGATTAAATGAAATTTTACAAAAAGAACTCGATGAGTTAAAGACTGAAGGTCGTGCTAAAGGAAAAGAACTTATCATAGTCGATGTAAAAAAACCAGAGGGTGAAAAAGGTCCACGTTTCTTTTTAAAAGGCTTTGGAGACAAAGAATTTATAAGGATGAACTCTAACTCTTACCTCGGAATGCAATTTAATGAGGAAGTAATAAAAGTAGAAGAGGAGACTGCAAGAAAGTTTGGCATTGGACCTGGAGCAGTGAGGTTTATAAGCGGAACCTATATAACACATAGAAACCTTGAGAAAAAGCTTGCTCAATTTCATGGCAGAGAAGATGCAATGATTTTTAGCTCTGCATACATGACTGTGGTAGGAATCATCTCCTCTTTGGTAACTCCTGAAACAGTAATAATAAGTGATGAACTTAACCACAACTGTATTATCAATGCTATAAGACTTTCTAAACCCAAGGAAAGATATATATATAAACACCTAGACTATAAAGATTTAGAAAATGGAATAAAGAGTTTTATTGGTAAAGCTAAACGCGCCATTGTAGTCACTGACGGTGTATTCAGTATGAGAGGAGATTACGCAGATTTAAAGAAAATTCAGGAGATTGCAGACAGATATGACAAAGATTTTGAAGAAAACATAATAACTATAGTTGACGATTCTCACGGTGTTGGCGCTTTTGGCCCAACTGGAAGAGGCACAGAAGAAATAACAGGTGGAAAAGCTGACCTTCTCATCGGTACTATGGGAAAGGCATATGGTGTAAATGGAGGTTATGTAGTATCAAACGAGGTTATAACAACTTACTTGCGAGAAAAAACTATAACTTATATTTACTCAAATCCAGTAACACCATCAGAAGCTGCTTGTGTTTTAAAAGTACTTGAAATACTTGATAGCAAAGAAGGTCAAAAAAGACTTTCACACCTCAAAGAATTAGCAAAACTTTTTAGAGAAGGAATTGTAAAATTAGGATATGAAACTGTAGTAAGCGAGCATCCAATAGTACCACTTTTGGTTAGAGATGCAACAAAAACAATAGATTTAGTAAATTACCTCATAGATAACGGCATTCTTGCAACAGCCATAAACTATCCAGTGGTACCTAGAGGTAGTGAAAGTATCCGGTTCCAAATTAACGCCGACCATACAACTTTTGATATAAATTATGTACTGAATGTATTAGAACGTTATAGAAAAGAAAGGTGGAGCTAAAATAGTTAAATTTTATTGTCTCTTTACTTTTTAAAAGGTCTCTCTTAAAGGGGCTTTTTGTTGTAGACAAATAATATTTTGTATGCTATAATTGAAAGGACAAAGTGAAAAAACCCTTTAATTTAGCCCAGCGAGGCTAAAAAGGAGGAAAATAAAATATCTATATTTGCATCCTCCTTTAGAGGGTTTTTTTGTAAACAAAAAACTCAAAGGAGGTTTTTTTATGTCAAACAAAATATACGGAATCGAAGAAACTCCCCCTATAAAACAAGCAATTCCACTATCTTTTCAGCACGTATTTGCCATGTTTGGTGCAACAATTTTAGTACCTCTTTTAACAGGTCTTGACCCAGCTGTTACACTCTTCACATCAGGGCTTGGAACTTTAATATTTCACTTGATGACAAAAGGAAAAGTACCTGCGTATCTAGGTTCTTCCTTCGCCTTTATAGCACCTATAATAGCTGCAACTAAGCAATTTGGTGTAAGAGGTGCTTTTACTGGTATGATAGCAGCAGGCCTTGTATATATAGTGGTATTCATAATCATAAGCTTGACAGGCATCGATTGGTTAGAGAAATTGCTTCCCCCTGTTGTAGTAGGCCCTGTAGTTATGATAATAGGCCTTTCCCTTGCTCCTGTAGCAATAGCTCAAGCGCAAAAAGATTTAGCTACAGCTCTGTTTACAGCGGCATTAATAATCATCTTCAGCATGTTTGGAAAAGGCTTTATAAAAGTGATTCCAATCCTTTTAGGAACAATAGGTGGATATATATTTGCCATAACAAGAGGCCTTGTAGACTTCGGACCTGTTGCAAAAGCTTCATGGATTGCCATTCCCAAATTCTCCTTCTTAACAGGACATGCTCCTGAGGTCGCATGGGGTGCTGTAGCACTGGTTGCACCTCTAGCACTGGTCGCTATAATCGAAGACCTGGGACATGTTCTAGTAATAGGAAATATAGTTGAAAGAGACCTCATAAAAAATCCTGGATTTCACAGGGTAATGTTAGGAAATGGCCTTGCAACTTCAATCGCAGCACTCTTTGGCGGACCACCGAGCACAACTTACGGCGAAAACATTGGAGTCCTCGCAATAACAAGAGTATACAGCTCAAGAGTAATTCAAGGAGCAGCAATCATCGCAATACTTTTAAGCTTTATACAAAAAATAGGCGCTTTGATAGAAGTAATACCCCAGGCAGTAATGGGTGGAGTTACTATAATCCTCTTTGGAATGATTGCAGCAGCAGGTCTTCGAACTCTGGTAGAAAACAAAGTGGATTTTTCAGACAGCAGAAACTTAATAATAGCTTCTGTAATATTAACCTTAGGAGTAGGCGGCATAAAAATACCCTTGGGCAACTTTGTGTTCGAAGGCATAGGTCCTGCAACCTTAGCAGGAATACTTCTAAACCTTGTCTTGCCCAAAATCACCTTTGCAAAAGTAAAAAAGGCAGAAAAAACTTCAACCTCAAAAGAAGCCGTTCACGAAGCATGAAAAAGAGGGGAAATCCCCTCTTTTTTCATGCTTCTTTATTTTGCCATAGTTCTTACAAGAAATACAAAAAAGAGCCCATACAATTTTGTACAGGCTCTTTCAATTATCTATAATCTCCCAAAAGTTTTATATAATCCTCTAAAGTTCCATCCTCCAAACATGTTTCAATAATCTTTTTACCAAGAGGGTCAAGTTCAGGAACTAAGAATTGCTTTAATTCTCTTTTGAAGAATTCATTTAACATCTCAGCTCCTTTGTCATATCCATCATCTCCTACTTCGGGCTGCTTGTTAACTTGCAGCAATTCGCGAGGAATAAAACTTCCGTTTATTTTTAATGTATTTAAAGCATAACCGAGGAGACTGCTTCTCGCTGGTGTAACTTGATCTGGTCTAAATCTTACACTTCCTCTTCTCGCAAGATATTCACGAGCTATCCATTCGGGCATAAACCCTACTTTCCACACCCCTATATATTGGTTTGGAACGAGAATGTATCGAGTACCCGGTGTATTTATAATCTGCTGCAATAAAAGATTAGCGTGAATTACTCTTTTACCCGTTGCAAAAGGCCAATAAGAACCTACACCTTCGCTTTCGAGTCCACTTGTTCCTACTATACTTGGATTAGCGTGACCTCTCGGTGCAACTAATCTCCACAGCCAAGCAAGAGCAGGAGGCAACAAATGTAGAATTCCTATTATACCGTAGGAAGGCTTTTCTTTTGAAGAAGGTGGAGTCCTTACGCCAAAACTTCTCACGTCTACTTCTACAGCTTCATCAACTACATTTGGCATAAATCTTCTCGGCATTACTACACGAGGATTGGGACAAGGTTTACCAGGTGCATCCATAATATGTTCCCATATAAGACACGTGGACTTAGGTACTCCTTCTATGTTTAAAAAGATTAAAGGTTCTTTCGGATATATACACAACTTTTCAAGATGAGGATCTATTCCATATTCATTTATGTGGTCTACTCTTATAAACCAGCCTTTTTCTGCATCTTTTATAACTAACTTTTTCCCTTGCTGCAAAGCGGGATGGCACAAAGCCATATCATCAGTTACAGGTTGTAGCTCACAAGCTTCTTTTAGGTCTACGTATATTTCGTCACCTGTCACTAAATTGCGCCCTACTTTTATGCGCCCATCAGGCTCCCTGTGAATTTGCTCCAGCATTTCGCTCTTTCCGCCACCACTGGCACCTTCGTGCATAATAGTCAATATATTGTCATAAGGAGTAATTATTCTCACTGCAGAAGCATGAGCAGTAATCCATTCTTCTTTTTCACCGATTGTCAGAAGCACACCATATATTCCTTTCTTAGCACTGGGACCAAGATATAAATTATACGAAAAAAGCTCATGTAAATTTTCTAAGCGGTTATGGACAACTACCTGTTTTCCGTTAAAATGAGTATGCCTAAAAGGTGGAGCCAAATAAACAATGGCTCTTGGCAAAAAACCTTCTGGTATTTCACCTTTTGGGATAAAACCCTGTATGTCTGCAAGAGCAGTGGCAAAAAAACCTGCATTATCAGGCGCTATTAAAAGAGAAGGGTATCCATACTCTTCTCCACCCGACATAAAAGGCATAACAATTAAATTTTGCTTTTTCAGCCATTCAAAAGTTTTCTGCCTTAATTCGTCAAAATCATATCCATACCTATCCACAAACCTAGGTTTATCTGTCTCCCCATTATCAGCAACTACAAGACAATCTGGCTCTCTCCTTCTCATATAAGGCTCAGGATAATTAACTGCTAACCCATTTTTACACCTTGCCACAGTAGCTTCTAATACTTTTCCTTTTTCTGGAACATCATAAAAAATTTCAAAAAAGTCATTATTTCCTCCAACAGAAATTTCAAGAAGATGTTGTCTACTTTCTGGAATTGTTATTTTAGGACACACTTTTAATATATCTTCTACTTCTTCTGGTAGTCTCATTTTATTTATAATTTCCATTGTTTCCTTATTAATAATGAGTGAAAAGTCCAACTTATACCACCTCACAATAATAAGTATAAGAATATTATACAAAAAATTTTTCAAGTTTGCAATTTGAATAATAAAATTTGCAAAATAATTTTTAGGATGTATCTACATTCCGAACTTTTTGTCATAATATCGTTCTTTTGCGCACATATCTTCTGTAATCTTTTACATTGATGAAATTTTTGAATCGTATTCTTGCAATTTTGATTAGTAATAGGTGATAAAAACAAAAGCACTCCTAATAGAGCGCTTTTACTTATTCACTTCAGCTTGCTTTTCTAGACCTTTCAATTTCAATATATAATTCATTTCAAAAACTGCCGCTTCTATTAATTTATCTATCTCTTCATCTGTCAACTTATTGCCAACCACTTTTTTTAATAAATTAAAAACTTCTGCTTTTTTATCAGGTCCTTTACCTGGCCCTATTTGCTGTTCTATTGCTTGCACAAAAGTTTTTGCAATTTCGTAATATCTTTTCATTTTTTCCATACCAATTTTGGTATTTAAATAATCAATCAAATACCCAAGCGCAACCATTATAACGAGTTGAACACCAGCTGTCAAAATTGTCATGACCAAATCCCTCATTTATCTCCCTCCCAATATTTTTAATATTACAGAAGCAAATTCTCCCCAACTGACATAACTTTTAGGGTCATAATGTTTATCTATAATTCCTTTCATCTGTAATTTTTCAATATCATCTGTTTGCTTATAATTTACGCTTTTTAAGAATTTAATTGTGCCATTTGCAATCCCTTGTGCAAAAGCATCCGGCTTTTGTAAAAGCAAATCTAAATTTTGTGGATTTGACATAAAAGCTGTTTCAACTAGTATCGCAGGCATTACAGTATGCTTCAGTACATAAAAACTTTCATATTTTACTCCTCTATTTGTCGTTTTTAACATTTCTACTATTTCATTTTGTACATATTGGGCTAAATTTCGTCCTGCTAAACTTCTGGGATACGCGTAAGTTTCCGTACCATTTGCGGAAGGATCTGTAAAACTATTACAATGAATAGAAATAAAATAATCTGCTTTGCTCTTATTGGCAATATCACACCTTTGCTGTAAGTCTACTGTCTCATCTTTATCTCTTGTCATTATTACACTTATATTTTCCTTCAGTAAAATATCCCTTAGTTTTAAAGCTATATTTAGATTTATATCTTTTTCTTTATAATCACCCACCACAGCACCAGGATCCTTTCCTCCATGGCCAGGGTCAACAGCTATTAGCATATTAATCACCACCATCAAAATAATTTTTCCAACCTTTCTTTTATCATATAATATGCAGAAAAAAATAACAAGTTTATGAAAATTATCTTCTATCTCCCTCTAAATCAAAAATAACCTTTTCAATGTACCACTTTTCAGCTGGACCTGGATATTTAACTTTATACTACTTTTAATCTCTTTTACAAATAGATTTTTTATTTTTCTCTCATAAAAATGACCCCTTTCACAAAAATTTCGTCTATATAAAAAAACAGTAAAATATGATATAATATAAGATAATTCTTGGCAGAGTAGGTGTCTCGCGTGAAGTGCCAGAGGATGGAACGTTTCATTCTATATGCCTTTTTTACGCAAATAATTTTGGAAAAACTACGTATAGTTTCTAATTTTAAAACCAAATAAAAATGAAAAAATTAATACAATATAATTGGATATAAAGGAGGCACAATACATTATGGAAAGTGGAGAATTTCTTGACTTTGCACCAATTAAATTTGTTGGCATTGAAGACAAAGAAGAACAAAATCGTATAATAGATACTCTCATGTCTGTTGTCGATCCAGAAATCGGTATAGATATTATAAACCTTGGGCTTGTTTATGAAATTCACAAAGAAGATAATAAATTATACATTATAATGACACTAACAGCATTAGGTTGCCCACTTGCTGATGTGTTGTCAAATGAGGTAAAAAACGAAGTACTTTCAATTGGAGATTATAGTGAGGTAGAAGTAAAAATTGTATATTCACCTCCATGGGATCGTGATCGTCTATCTTCATTTGCAAGAATGGAACTCGGATTATAAAAAGGCGGTTTAAAACCGTCTTAGACTGTTGACAAACTTTCGAAAATAGAATATTTTGCAATCGGTGCGACTTGTGACAAATTTCTCAACCGGAAGTGCTCTTGGAATTGTAATAGCAAAAGGGCAGTGCATGTGCGCTGCCCTTTTATAATATATGAAAAAGGACAATTTGTAGAAAAAAATGAGAATTCAAAGGTAATATCATCTAGCGAGGAGATTCTTTTCCCATCGGGAGGAAATTAAATATATTCCCCATTCACGGTTGCCAGTTTACAATTACAGTAGCTGTACCAGAAGTGGGTGTAGTATATACGTGGTTGTATCCACCTTCCCAGGTTACAGTACTGCCATTTTTCTTTATAAACTTAAATTGTATAGTAGTACCAGCAGGCACACTCACATCGTAATACCACGTAGGGTATTGATACACAACCTGGTTAAACATTGGTCCTATTGCCTTCGATGTATCCCAGTTGCCAAGTTCAGCTACATTGCCCGTAAGATATACATTTTCTCCCCACACAGTTGTAGCATTATTTACTACAAATCTAACACATACCTGATTACCCGTTAAAACATTAATATTATTATAGCTATTGCTTGTAACTCCTGATGCTGTTTTTAATGTAATGTTATATTTTCCAGGAGTTAAAGCAGGAACTTTTACTTTTACTTCAGTATCTTCCCATGACACAAT